>JBFMAX010000013.1 GCA_040755395.1 Nitrospirota bacterium | reverse complement strand
GCCTAGGACCAACGATCTCGGGTCGACCCGACCCAGAGGTCGGACAAAACATCAACCACTTAGCCCCAGGAGGGGGGGGAATTTCAGATGAAAGAAAAGGGTCCCTTTTCAGATGAAAGTTGACAGCCCGCTTGTGCGCGACTCTGAAATGGGTCAGACTGTGCAAGTATGCGGAAGGTTCCCAACGATCCTCTTGCGTTTATTCGGCGATGCGTCTGCGAGAGAAAGATTCATTGGACGTACCACGTGACCATGCGCCTGGCAGGCCGTTATCTTACAAGGAAAGAAATCCTGGAGGCTGTTGACAGCTACGCACTTATTGAATCATATCCAGAAGACAAATATCTGCCCATCTATCTCGTCCTGGCGGCAGAGAGCTTCCATGTCCAGTTCGCAGCGGATGTGGAAGGAGACAATGTCCGCATTGTCACCGCGTATCGACCGGACCTCAATGAATGGGAGGCAGACTTGAAAACGAGGAGGACACGGCAATGAAGTGCCGAGTTTGCGGGAGCAGGCTACGACCAATGACAACAGACCTTCCGTTCAAAATCACGGAACGGACGATTGTGATCCTCAAGCAGCTGCCAGTAACGCAGTGCGAGCAGTGCAGGGAGTATTCGATTGAGGATTCGGTCTTCGCAAGAGTTGAAGAACTGCTTTCGAAAGCCGATACATCGGCTGAGCTTGAGATCATTCCATTTGCTGCTTGATTGAAAGAGCGGTCTAACAAGCGGTGAAGCGGACCGCTCAAAAGGGCACCGCTTAGCCGCACGTTAGCCACATAGAGCACATGGCCATGCTTGCTTCGAAGGTGACGATCCTAGCAGAGCTTCTGCAGGAGTACTATGAGCCGGGCGAACTTCGAGACGTCGCGCAACTCTTCGGCATCGAGCTTCCGGAACTCTGGTCATCCTCGACCAAGCAGGAATGGCTGGCCGTCGCCCGTCAGCTGATCGAACACCTGGAACAGGGTAACTATCACGTGTTGCTTCAGACGCTGCTCGGGGGGCGAGAAAAAGGGGTCGGGAGTCTTAATAGTGCACACTCATGAAACGACTCCCGACCCCTTTTCTTGTCCCCACGCATGGAGCGTCATGGGTTTGGGACCACGTGCGCCCGCTCTTGCGTTTCCCGTCGTTGGCGGTTGATTTGCCGGGCCATGGTGCGAAACCCGGTGACCTGAATTCCTTGAGCTACGCTGACTGTGTCAAGAGTATTCAGGAAGAATTACCCGACCAAGGGCGATTCATCCTGGTCGGGCATTCGCTCGGTGCCACGGTGGTCTTGGCCTTGGCAGAGAGTCTGCCAGCGCGCATAGCGCATCTCGTGATCATCGCTGGCCCGGTACCCCGCCCAGGTCGTTCGATTACCGATTCGTTTCCGCTCCTCATCAGAGTTGCGAGCCGGGTTGTCTTGCGATCGAGCGACCCGACCTTTCCTCCATCGCCACGCCTCGCGGCGCGCACGATGTTGAACGGTCTGGATCGGCGGGTTGTCCAGGAGACATGCGCCCGCTTGACAGCCGAGTCACGGTTTTTGGTGCTTGAGCCGCTCCGTTGGAGTGGCCGGCCATCGGTGCCTTGCACTTACATCCGATGCCTGCGCGACCGAAGCGCGTTGTCCCCGCGGCATCAGGAGCGCATGGCACGCAACTTGGGGGCGCAGGTGCAGATGTTCTCGCTCGGTACTTGCCACTATCCCATGCTGGAGCGACCAGAAGATATTGCAGCTCTGCTCAATAGGGTTGGCGATGCCGTTATTGTCAATTTCGCCTAGCAACCGCTTCGAGTGGGACACTCCGCCAGCAAGCTTCGCTTGCTGCCTCCGTGCCCCTCAAACTGCACGTTGGGCGGCACATCAAGGGATGGTAGTACGGCCCCCCTCTCCTAGTGCGAACACAGCCACGTACTTCTGCGGTAGGTAGACCGAGCAGGACTCTCACCGTACCAGTCGATCTCTTCTATCGATGACTCCAGACGACCTCGAGCGAATTGTCCAGACAGGTCAGGAGACCAGGGCAATCGAGTTCAAGACTGCCGGCGAATGGGCCGATCCTGCCTTACAAGGGCCCTGAAAAGGGGGCGGGGCGTTGAAAAAGGGTCGGGAGTTTTCACCGGTATGACGTCTCCCCTCGCTACCGCGGGGAGGGGGTTGACGGCAACAGATAAAAGACTCCCGACCCCTTTTCTTTGCCCCCGACCCCTTTTCTTTGCCCCCATTGACAAAGTGAAATCGACTAGCTAGTAGTGCGGCTCTTTTGTGGAATGCCTGACCGCCGGCAACAGGAGCGTGCGCCGTGCATCCAGTTTGTAGGAAATCCCTTACAGCCGAACCGGGATTCCAATTCATCGGTTTCCCAGAGCCGACTCCTTACGCCCGCGCGCTGGTCCTGGTCTGGTGGGCCCTCATGCAGCCGGCCCCGGCGATGGCTCAAGAATTCCCGCCCGGCGTCCAGGAAGAGCTCCGCTTGCTCAAGGAGGAAACGGTCACGACGCCCATCCGTCACGAGCAGCCGATCTCTCAGGCGCCCTCCAATGTGTACGTGATCACCGACGAAGATATCCGCCATTCCGGCGCCGTGGATCTCCCGACCCTGCTTCGCCGCGTGCCGGGCCTGGAAGTGATGCAAATGACGGGGGCGGATTTCAACGTCAGCGCCCGCGGGGATAACCAGGTCTTCGCCAACAAGCTGTTGGTGCTCGTCGACGGGCGGTCGATCTACGTGGACGTGCAGGGCTCGGTGTTCTGGAAGACCATCCCGGTGACGCTGCCGGAGATCAAGCGCATCGAGGTGGTGAAAGGGCCGATCGAGGCGCTGTATGGGTTCAATGCCTTTGACGGCGTCGTCAACATCATCACGAAATCGCCGGAAGAGATTAAAGGCACAACCTTGCAGGTCGGCGGCGGCGAGTTCGGCACGCTGACCGGCGCCGCGATCCACGCCGGCACCCAGGGCAAGCTCGGCTACCGCCTCTCGATCGGCGAAGATCAGACCCAGCAGTGGGACGACCGCCATGCGCTCGCCTTTCGAGCGTATAAATTCAACGTCCATACCGAGTATGCGCTCGACGAGGCCTCGCGGCTGGTGGTTTCGGGAGGACTGGTCGACGCCAACCGATTTGACGGGCCGGTCACCGATCGAGTCGGGCTGAACGGCAAGTTCACCGACGGATACGCGAACATCGGCTATGAACGGCGGAATTTTTTCGTCCGGGCGTGGTGGCGGGAATTCGACACGGCCGCGGACTTCAGGACCCACCCGGGGCTCGCCGGCCTATTCGTGCTCACGGATCGTGACGGCCGGCCCATCGGCGCCTTCGTCAACAACTCCTACAATGTCGAAGCACAGCACGCGGTCGAGGTGGGCGGGGGGCACCGCCTCACCTACGGCGTGAATTACCGCCACAATTCCCTCTCGAGCAACATCATCGACCGGTACGGCCGGGAAGACCGGTTGGGCGTGTATCTCCAGGGCGAATGGCAGCTCGCCCGGCCTGTCCGGCTGGTAACCGGGATCCGTTACGATCTCCATACGGAGATCAACCCCACGGTGAGCCCGCGCGTCTCCCTGCTGTACACGCCCATCCCCGATCATACGTTCCGCGCCACGCTGTCGGTGGCGTATCGACCTCCGACCTTGCTGGAGACGCACCTCGATACCCGCGCGGTTCTCCCCGGGCCGGTCGTGACGACCGGAGTGCCCACCTCGAATCTCAATCCCGAGCAAATCGTGTCCTACGAGGTCGGCTATCAAGGCTGGTTCCTGCGACACCGGCTCAGGCTGCGGGCGGATCTATTTCTCAATCACATCTCCGACCTGATTGCGGTGCGCACCCCGACGGCCACGACCGCTGTCAATATCAACGAGGGCGAGGCCGACATCTACGGCGGGGAGGCGGGCGTCGAGTTTCTGGCGACGTCGTGGCTGACCGGCTTTGCAAACTACGCCTATCAGGAAGTCGGGCAGACCTTCACGACCCGCGCGCAGCGCGGGGCCCCACGGTTCAAAGTCAACGCGGGCCTGCGCGCCGAATGGGCCAATGGGATCAGCGCCGAGGCGCTGTGGCACCATTACGGAGCCGCCGTCTATCCGATCGACCCCACCTTCGCGACCCTGGCCCACTTCAGCGCCGTGGTCCCGGACGGACGGGTCGGCAGCTACAATCTCCTGAATCTGCGAGTGGCCTACCGTTTCTGGCGTGAAAAAGTCGAGCTGGCTGTCTCGGCCTTCAACGCCCTGAATGACCGGCACAGAGAGCATCCCCTGGGCGAGGTGATCGGAAGCCGAGTGATGGCCTGGTTGACGGCGAAGCTCTGGTGAGGCTCGCGAGATATTGCGCGCGCCTCCGCGATTCGTGACGCAGCCCGACCCGGCCCCCAGGTTGGATCCACAATTTCCGGAAGAGCCCGACAATCTGATCTTGGCCGGTCGTCCGGCGGATTCCCAGAATCCAGAGATGTGCCGATCGGCGGCTCGTAGTGAAAGGATGCGCGGGCGTGTCAGCCGCCGCGCTCACCTGCCACGTTGGAACTTGATGGCCGGCTAGACCGCTCGGCCGCACCGTCTGTCCGCGAACGTGGTGTCTTGACAAAGGATGACACGTGACAGATAGTGCGCCAGCTTCCTGGGGTGGATATGCGAAACTGGAACAACAGAAACCGGACAGCGATCAAGGGACGCTGAGTGCCTGATTTACCTTATTGTTCCATTCAGTCGGACACCCAGAGGTCTTGACCTTAGAAGAAGGAAAGAGCGTCAAAGGGATATACGATGAAACACAGAACGGGGTCGGCCCCCTTATCATCTTGAGGAGGGACCTATGGGTGCCTATCGTCTCTTCGCCATTTGTCTTGTGCTCCTCTTGTCTTCCGCCTCGCTCGCCGCGGCGGAGATCCTCGCCCTTTTGAACTATGAGAGCAAGCCGAATCAGCCGGTCCGGCGTGAAGGCATTGCGATCATGGACATCGATCCTCAGTCGGCTGACTTTGGAAAAATTTTAATGGAGGTGCCTCTACCGCCCGACCTGGTGGCCCACCATATCTTCTTCAATCGCGATCGGACCAAGGCGTACATCACGGCGCTCGGCAAACCGGTGCTCCATGTCGTGGACCTCACCCGTTTCCCCTACCGGCTCCGCGCCATCAACGTGCCCGAGTGCCAGGTGCTGGAAGACTTGGTGGTTTCCGAGGACAACCGCACCTGGTACCTGACCTGTATGGGATCGAGCAACGTGATTATCGGCGATGCCGTGAAGGATCAGCCGTTGAAAACCGTGAGCGCCGCTCCACCCGCCGAGGCCTTTATCCTCTATCCGCACGGGATCGCGATCCATAACGGTATCGACCGGGTGCTCGTCACGAGTACGGTGAAGCCGGATAACATGACGGAAGCGGGCGAGACCGTGACGGTGTTGGAAGCGAGCAGCGGGAGGGTGCTGTCCACGCACAAGCTTGCGGCGAAGCCCTCTCCCGCGAAATCCGCACCGGTGGAAATTATGTTTTCGCCCAAGTCCGACCCACCGGTGGTCCATATCACCAATATGCTGGAAGGGACGCTGTGGGCCGGTGTCTGGGATCCTCAGGCGAAGACCTTTGCGTTCCATCAGGTGGACGACTTCGGCCCGCGGCAACAAGGCATGCCGCTGGAAATGCTCTACAACGCCAAGGGGGACCGGTTGTACGTCACGACGGCGAAGCCGGGGTTTGTAAATGTGTATGACAATACCGATCCACGACAGCCGATGTTTCTGCAAGCCATTCCAGCAGCGCCGGGTGCGCATCATAGCGTGCTGTCTCCCGACGAGCGCTATCTGTTCGTGCAGAATAGTCTGCTGAATCTGGAGGGCATGAGTGACGGCTCCGTCACGGTGATCGACTTGGCGAAGGGCGGGCAGGTGCTCGGGAGCATCGACACCTTGAAGACGCAGGGGTTCAACCCGAACTGCATCATGCTGTTGCCGAATCATTTTCAGCAGGCCGGCGCGCAGGTGAGCCAGATGATGCACTAGCGCGCATTATTCATGAACGCTTCTGCTGCAATTGCGGATTCGCCGCTGCGACAAGCCGGCATGCGGCTCGGCGGCATGCCGGCGGGCAGGCTCGCCGCTCGGTCAGTCAACATACTGTCTCAAGTATGCCTCCTTTCCTCACGGCTCCGCGTGCCCGTCTCACTTGGCGACTGCGCAATTTCGCGACGAACCGTCATGAATAATGCGCGCTGGGCATCTGCCGAAAGGAACGCCGAAAGGGGACAGGCTACTTTAGTTCGAAATCGAAATTAAGGGGGCAGACCCCTTTGTTTTCTCATAGGCAGCACAGAGCGTGCACGCCCTATTTGCCGAGTGGAAGAAGTTCCAGCCAGAAAAGGCCCCTTACGTCCTGCGGGGCGACGAACAAATTCTCTCCAACCCGAAGCTGTTCTGTCGCTTCACGAGCTGGGGTCAATTTGCCGCCGCTCCTGACTTCGGCGCTCCTGGCCAATCAAAGCTCCACCTCGATCTTCTGCCGATGCCTTTCGTTGGAAACCTGAAGTCTGCTTCTGTGTTTCTCCTGATGTTGAATCCAGGCTTCGGCCCTCACGATTACTTCGGCGAGTACAACGTCCCCGAATACCGAACCGCGTTGTTGAACAACCTTCGCCAAGGCCGTGACAATTCCTTCATGTTTCTTGATTCACGCTTTTCTTGGCACGGAGGCTTCGATTACTGGCATACGAAGCTCCAAAACGTCATCGCCGCTTTCGCCGAGAGCACCAGCACCTCTTACGGCAGAGCCCGCTCGTTCTTTCAGTCGCATATCGCCGCGCTTGAGCTGGTCCCAGACCATTCCGTCAATTTCACGGTTCCCGCTCGATTGTTCAACTCGCTCCGTTCCGTTCAGCTAGCTCGCGCGTTCGTACATGACGAGCTTCTTCCTCGCGCCAAATCCAGAGACCGTCTCCTTGTTGTCACCCGTGCAGTGAAGCACTGGAGGCTTCGGGTCTCTCGCAATATCGTGGCCTACGGCCCCACAGAAGCGCGGAGTGCTCACCTGAGTGTCAAGAGCCGCGGCGGCTCTGCGATTCTCAAGTTTCTTTGCCGTGAGTATGCGAAACGCGCTGCCTAACCTCAAGGGACGCAGCGCGCGGGCACGATCGTGTTGCCCGGGAAGTAGTTCAAGCGGAGGACACCATGACACAGGTTGACTGGTATATCGAAGGACCCGAGTTCAGCAACTGCAACTGCGACTACGCCTCCCCTTGCCAGTTCGAGTCACCCCGGCCCACGCACGGAGACTGCCGCGGCTTCGCGGCGGTTCGGATCGAGAAGGGCTACTTCGGGGATGTGCCGCTCGATGGCCTGTGCGGAGCGGTTCTCTACGCGTGGCCGGGACCGATTTACGAGGGCCACGGCGAGTTTCAGGGCGTCATCGACGAGCGGGCCGACGGTCAGCAACGAGCCGCGTTGGCCACGATATTGTACGGCGGCGAGACCAACGAGGGGGCAACCCACTGGTGGGTCTATCGGATGATGTCCACGACGGTGCACCCGCCGATCTTCAGACCCTTTGAGTTCGACGTGAACATCGAGCGGAGAACCGCACGGATCGTGATCCCCGACGTGCTCGAATCCACGGCCCGTCCGATCCGAAGCCCCGCGACGGGGGCTGAGCATCATGTCCGCATCCAGCTTCCGAACGGGATCGAGTTCGACACCGCGGAGATCGGCAGTGGCACCACGAAGACGACGGCCTCGATCCGGCTCGACCTCGAGGAGACCTACGCCCACTTTACCTTTCTCCGGCATTCCGGCAAGGGCGTGGCCCGCTCGCGATAGAAGCCAGCCGTGTTAAGCCCGGGCCCGCACCATCCCGCTGACGTGACTCGGCCCATCGAGTGGGTCGCCCGCCACGATCGGATCGTCGTCGTGGCGGCGCTCGGCGCCGTGGTCGTCCTCGCGTGGGGGTTGCTCCTCGCGGGGACGGGCATGGACATGCCCGCCGCGCGAGCGGGCGAGCAGAGGGCGGACGCGGGCTCGCTCGGCAGGTTCCTCGCGCTCTGGCTCATGTGGGCCGTGATGATGGTGGCGATGATGCTGCCGAGCGCGGCGCCGACCATCTTGCTGTTCGCCGCGCTCACGCGGACGCGGGCGTCCGGCTCTCCGCTGCCGCCGACCGCCGGGTTCGCCGCGGGATACGTGCTCCTGTGGGGCGTCTTCAGTCTCGTCGCCACCTTCGCGCACCTGGCACTCGAGCATGCCGCGCTCGTGTCCTCCGCGATGCGGGCGACGACCTCCGTCCTGATCGGCCTGCTCCTGGTTGCCGCCGGCATCTACCAGTGGACGCCCCTGAAACACGCGTGCCTCCGGCACTGCCGCTCGCCGGTCCATTTCGTGACGAGACACTGGCGCGCAGGCCTGGGCGGCGCGTTGCGCCTCGGGCTGTTCCACGGCGCCTACTGCGTCGGCTGCTGCTGGGCGCTGATGGGCCTCTTGTTCGCCGGGGGGGTGATGAACGTCGCGTGGGTGGCCGCGCTGGCCGTCTTCGTCCTGCTCGAGAAGACGACCGTCCTCGGCACGCGCGTGGGCCGAGCCTTGAGCGGCGCCGGCCTCGTCGTCGCGGGCGCGATCGCGCTCGCACTCCGATGACGTGCGCCGGCTGGCAGGAACGACACCGCCTTCCGATGGCCTCACACTTCGCCTGGCATCAGCACGTCAATGCGAATGCAGCCCGACCCGTCCGTTACCTTGAAATCACGACGCTGCCCCTCATGAAGGCCCTGGGGGCATGGCGTACCGAAACCGAGAAGGAGGAAAGCGCCGCGCCTGACACTCGTCGTTCTGCTGCGGAGGTCGCCGGCAAGTTCTCGACATCCACGCCTGAAACCCGGTGGAACGGGATCGGACCAGCCGAGTAGACTCTTGCCATGGACACTCTGCTACCGATCACTGAAATGGCACGGGCGTACCTCGAACGGGACGCCTCCTACGACGGCCTGTTCTTCCTCGGCGTTCGCACGACCGGGATCTTTTGCCGACCGACGTGTCCGGCGCGGAAGCCGCTGCCGAGGCACGTCGAGTATTTCCCGACCGCCCGAGCCGCCCTCGTGGCCGGGTACCGCCCGTGCAAGCGGTGCCGACCGCTGGAGCCGGATGATCAACCACCATGGGCCGCCGCCCTGCTGAGTGACGTGGAGCGGGACCCTTGGTCCCGGATCACGGACCGCGACTTGAGGGCGCGGGGGATCGACCCGGGCACGGTTCGGCGCTACTTCCTCCGTCGGTATGGCATGACCTTCCAGGCGTTCACCCGAACCAGGCGGCTGTCGGGGACCTTAAACCGGATCCGAGAACATGGGGTACTGGATACCGCCGTGTTCGAGAGCGGGTACGAGTCCCACAGCGGCTTCCGCGATGCGTTCACCCGGACCTTCGGCCATCCTCCGGGACGGTACCGGAACGGGAAGTGCGTGTTTCTGTCTTGGTTGCGCAGTCCCCTCGGCCCCCTCGTGGCCGGGGCGACGGACGAAGGGATCTGTCTGCTGGAGTTCACTGACCGGCGGATGTTGGAAGCAGAGTTGGCGGCGCTACGAAAGCTGTTCGATGCGCCGGTTGTTCCCGGATCCAACCAACACCTGGACACGCTGCGAGACGAACTCGCGCGGTACTTCGCTCGCTCCTTGCAGGCGTTTTCGGTTCCGTTGGTCTATCCCGGCACGGCGTTCCAGCGGCGCGTGTGGGAGCAACTCCTCGCCATCCCCTATGGGGAGACGCGCTCGTATGAGCAGATCGCCGTCGCAATCGGGGAGCCGAAAGCGATACGGGCGGTGGGCCGTGCGAACGGGCTCAACCGCATCGCCATCCTGATCCCGTGCCACCGCGTGGTCAACAAGGATGGCGAGCTTGGCGGCTACGGGGGCGGTCTGCGGCGAAAGCAGTACTTACTCGATCTTGAGCGTTCCGTCGGTGAATGAGCCGGCTTAACCACACGCTGCACTGACCGTGGCGCGACATTCGTTTCCGGGACTTCCAGTTCCCTGGGCAAGGCTCCAGAAGTGGAGCCAGGCGTCAGACAGACGCACAGAGAAATGAATCCATGGCCGGAAACGCGCGAAAGACTGAACACGCCGGATCGAGAAAGGGCCGCGGCGCCTATTGGGGCCGGAAGGCAGACGCCAAGCGAGAGAGCAATCGGGCGCGGCGCGAGGGTGCGAAGCGGGCCGTTCGCCGGGGCCTTGCGGAATCGACCACACCGCAACGGCGGTGTCTTTGGTTTGAGGGACTAGACGCGCGTCAGATTCTGATGGAGCAGTGGCTCTATACGGCCGTGTGGTTGCTGCTTCTTGGGTGGGGCGCGCACGACTTATTGACGAAGGTATAGGGGAGCCTGTGCGGGCCTTGGGTTGTTCGACGCGTCTGAACGCAAACCGCACGGGAGACATTCATGAGCATCCTCAGGGTCAATCTCCGCGCTATCGTGAAAACAGACCGGAGACAAGAGAAAGGAGAGCCGGACTGGCGGCGAGGAGGTGAAGGGAGGTACGAGCATGACCATCCACTCGGGAAGAAGCCGGCGCGCGAACGGGTTACGCCTCACGTTGGGTGCCTGCGGCCTCATCGTCTTGGGGCTGGCGGTGCTCGCCGGCTGCTCATCGATCCCGCAGGTGCCGACCGAGCACATCGTGATGATCAACGGCCGCGGGAACCCCGTGGACCCGACAGGGAACATCGGCTGCGCCGACGAGCCGGCGCCGTGCAACGGCTCGCACTTCTGGCTCACGGCCTATCCCGAGATGACACGGGACCGGTACGACGCCTACCTGTCGACGCTGTTCGAGGCGATGCGGCGTGACGCGCCGACGGTCGACGGCAAGAGACGGCTCTTGCTCTTCGTCCATGGCGGCTTGAACACCCAAGTGGGGACCATCAAGCGGGCCGCCGCTCTCCACCGGTCCATCGAAGCGGCCGGCTATTTCCCGATCTTCATCAACTGGCAGTCCTCGCTCTTCTCCAGCTACTTCGATCACCTGCTCTACATCAGGAAGGGTCAGGACCTCGGGGTGGCGGGCGTGCCGTTCGCGCCGTTCTATCTGCTCGCCGACGTGGCGCGGAGCGTGGCCCGGGCACCGGTCGTGTGGGCGTTTCAATTTTGGAATGATATCCGGAGCATTCCGTTCGTCACGACGCCGGACGAAACGGACGCCAGGCGCATCGCCGATGACGTCAAAGGAGAAGGGATCATCGATTTGGCCGAGGGAGACGACAGGCGGGACACCGCCGAAATGATCGCCTCGGGATTCTCCTGGTTCGTCACCCTCCCGACCAAACTGCTGACCGCGCCGTTCATCGACGCCTTCGGCAAAAGCGCCTGGGAGATCATGTTGCGACGCACGGACATGCTGTACCACACCGACGGCGACTTCTCGACGGAATCCGACGTCGCCAAGCGGGCACACGCGGAGAAGGGCTATCAGCACATCCGGGCGGACGGCGGGCTCTCGGTCTTCATGCGCCGGCTTCAAGAGGAACTCGCGCGGAACGGCGGCGCCGACGCCTGGGACATCACATTGGTGGGCCACAGCATGGGCACGATCGTGCTCAATCGGCTGATCCACGACCTCGGAACATCCCCGTCGGGAACGATGCCCTTCAACCGGATCGTGTACATGGCCGCAGCCGCATCGGTTAAGGAGTACGAGGACAGCGTCTTCCCCTATTTGGCCCGGAACCCCGGCGCGCACTTCTACCACCTGACTCTGCATGCACGGGCGGAGGTCCGCGACCGCTGGGAGCCGGTCCGTTACGTGGACCTTCCGCCGCGCGGCTCTCTGCTCGTGTGGGTCGATGAGTTCCTCGCCAACCCGGGGACGCCGCACGACCGCACCGCGGGACGATTCACCAACCTCATGGTCGCGCTCCACAATACGCCCGAGGAGTTGCGACGGCGCATTCACATCAAAGAGTTCAATGCGGGCGCGGACGTGCGGGACACCGATCCACAGAAGCACGGCCAGTTCTCGGCGCCGTTCACCTTCTGGAAGCCGGAGTGCTGGGAGCCCAAGAGACCCAGCTCGACGGGCTGTCTGGCCGGACGGTAGTTCTTGAGTTGGGTAAGCATGCCCGGTTTTCTTTTTGTTGCTGCGCTCGTGGTGCTGTTCGGCGGGACGATGCGCACCCAGGCGGCCGAGCTTCCGCTGTTCGATGCGCACATCCATTATAACCACGACGCTTGGGAAGTAATCTCGCCGAGCGAGGCGATCGCGCGGTTACGGAAGGCCGGTGTGCTGCGGGCGCTCGTGTCCAGTTCCAGCGACGACGGCACGCAGAAACTGTATGCAGAGGCGCCCGATCTAATCGTGCCGGAGCTTCGGCCCTACCGGAAGAACGGAGAAATTTCCAGTTGGCTGCGTGACGAGTCGCTCCTCGCCTACCTGGAGGAGCGGCTGAAGCGATACCGGTACGTTGCCATCGGAGAGTTTCATGTGAGCGGCGCGGATGCGGATTTGCCGGTCGTGCGCGGCGTCGTCCGGCTCGCCAAGCAGTACGGCTTGATGCTGCACGCCCACTCGGATGCCGATGCGGTGGAGCGTGTGTTCCGCCAGGATCCGGAGGCGCGGATCCTCTGGGCGCATGCCGGATACGAAAACCCGCCGCGCGTGCGCGAGATGTTGCGGCGTTATCGGAACCTCTGGGTGGAACTCTCGTCCCGCGACGATGTCGCCCCTAACGGTCAACTTGCGGGAGAGTGGCGGGCCCTCCTGCTTGAATTTCCCGATCGCTTCATGGTGGGCACTGATACGTTCGCTCCCGAGCGCTGGGGTATGATCGGCTCGCACGCCGGCTCGGTGCGTGCGTGGCTGGCTGAGCTGCCGACGGAAATCGCCGAGCGCCTCGCCTACAAGAACGGCGAAGCCGTGCTGACGGCAGGATTTTCGAAGCGGCGATGAGCCGGCCAGCCGGCCGGCCGGCGTAACTCCTCGTTTTTCCGAGCCGAGCCAAACATTCTTGTCCATGATTTTCGCTCCTACCGTGTACCCGCTCCTCCCGCTCCGCCTTTCTGGAAAGCCCCTTGTCGATTTTGGCAATCTTGAACGACTATCTGACAAGAATAGCGGTTCACATCCCCATCGGAGGTTCGAAGCCATGAAATACCTGCTCCTGTGTTGCCACGAAGAGAAGAAGCTGGACTCCATGTCCGCGAGCGAGTGCGCCGCCCTGATGGAAGAGACCATGGCCTACTGCGAGGCGCTGAAGCAGAGCGGTCACCTCATTGCGGCGGAGCAGCTCGAACCAATTCAGACGGCTATGACGGTGCGGGTCCAAAACGGGAAGCTGTTCACGACGGATGGTCCGTTTGCGGAGACCAAAGAGCAGATTGGGGGGTTCTTTCTTATCAACGCCAAAGACCTCAATGAGGCCATCCAGGTGGCCTCGAAGTTTCCATCCGCGCGGTTCGGGAGCCTGGAGGTGCGGCCGGTCATGGAGCTGCACCGGGAGTAGGATCGGTGTCGATTTTGGCGGCTTACGACGATTATCCTGTGGGACAAAGCGGCACTTGCGAGAAAAGCGGGACAGGTTGAACGTCACTTCCAGACGAGTCGCGCGAGTCTCACCCTTCTCGCCTGTTCTGCCGAGAAGTCATTAGAGGAGCCATCCACATGAAATACATGTTGCTGATCTACCACGACGAAAAAGCGTTGAGCGAAAGCGAGCGGCAGGAGTGTTACGCGGAGTCCTTGCAACTTGCGCAGCAGCTTCACTCGAACGGCCAATATCTGGCCGCCAACCCTTTGCACCCGACATCGATGGCGACCTCCGTCCGGGTGCGCGACGGCAAACGGCTCGTGACCGACGGTCCGTTCGCGGAGACGCACGAGCAACTGGGTGGCTACTTCCTCATCGAGGCCAAGAATCTCGACGATGCCATCGCCGCCGCCGCAAAGATTCCTATGGCGCGCAAAGGAACCGTGGAGGTCCGGCCGGTCATCGAGATCCCGGGGCTGCCGGACCGTGAAGCGTGAATCGTGAAGCGTATCTCGGTAGGGGTCGGAGCTGATAGCTGGTAGCTTCGGTCCCAAGAGACAAAGGAGGATGTCATGGCCACGCAGGCGAAACCCATTCCCGCAGGCTACCACTCCGTCACTCCCGTGCTCACGGTACGGGACGTGGACAAGCCGATCGACTTTTACAAGCGGGCCCTCGGCGCTGAAGAACGGCTGCGATTTATAGGACCGGACCGAAAGAGCGTCATGCATGCGGAACTCAAGATCGGCGATTCCGTCATCATGTTGGGAGGTGAACAAGCAGACAAGGGCTGCCGCAGTCCGCAGACGCTCGGAGGCACCCCGGTTTCCCTGTATCTCTACGTCGAAGACGCGGATAAGGCCTTCAGCCGCGCCACCTCAGCCGGCGCCACGGTGGCCATGCCGGTCGCGGATATGTTCTGGGGTGATCGGTGCGGGACGTTTGTGGATCCGTTCGGTCATACATGGTCCGTGGCCGCGCGGAAAGAGGATCTCTCCCAAGAGGAAATCCAGAAGCGCGGCGAGGCCTTCTTTGCCGAGATGGCGAAGCGTCAGCCAAGCTGCGTGTAGCCGCCGCGCATGAATTCCCATAGCACGTGAGGTCATCGACGAAATTCGCTGGCGAGACCGTACACCAGGATGCAAAAGGAGGGGACTATGAGCACGCCCACATCACAAACTGATTACCTGTTGCTGTTTCGCGGCACGGACTGGGGGAATCGGCTGGCGCCGGAGCAACTTCACAAGGTCGTGTCGGATTGGGCCGCTTGGTTCGAACGCTTGGTGCAAGAAGGGAAATGCGCGGGCGGTCATCCGTTGCACGGTGAGGGCAAGCTGGTCTCCGGCAAGAACGGACACGTCGTGACCGACGGCCCGTTTGCCGAATCCAAGGAAACCTCCGGCGGCTACTTTTACCTTCAGGTCGCCGACATGAACGAAGCGGTGGAGATCGCCAAGCAGTGTCCCGGACTCGAGCACGGCTGTGTCGTGGAGATCCGCCCGGTGGCCGACAGGTGCATGGCCGGAGCGCGCCGATTGGAACAGACGACTCCCCGGGAGCAGCTTGCCGACGCAACCGCGTGAGGGCATGAACGTGGACACGGGCACAGCGACACCGCCGATAGGGAGAGTTTTCGGCTGACGGCTCCAGCTTGCCGGGATGAAATCCGAACGAGCGTCTGCGTCGAGAAGATCGGTTGGATGCAATGGTTCATCATGCGAAGGAGAGAGCGATGAGCAACGTACGGGTTCTGGTCGGGACGAGGAAAGGCGCGTTCATTCTCACGTCGGACGGCAAACGCAAGAACTGGGACGTCAGCGGTCCGCACTTCGGCGGGTGGGAGATTTACCATCTCACGGGATCTCCCGTCGAGCCGAATCGGCTCTACGCCTCCCAAACCAGCAGTTGGTTCGGACAGGTCATTCAACGGTCGGATGACGGCGGCAAAACCTGGAACGCACCCGGAACCAAACCCGAAGATCTCAGGGGGCCGGACGGCATGCCGAAGGGCGAGAGCAACATGTTTCTCTACGATACGTCCGCTGAAACCGGCAGGCCGCTCACCACGCATCAGTGGTACGACGGCACGCAACGACCGTGGGAATTCAAACGCGTCTGGCACCTCGAACCGTCGCTGACAGATCCGGACACGGTCTACGCCGGGGTGGAAGATGCCGCCTTGTTCCGCTCGACCGACGGCGGACGGACGTGGCAGGAGCTGGCCGGCCTCCGCGAAGTGAAGGGGAATCTGTGGCAACCCGGCGCCGGCGGCATGTGTCTGCATACGATCATCCTGGACCGGACCAACCCGCGGCGGATCTATATTGCTATCTCGGCGGCCGGCGCGTTCCGGACCGACGACGCCGGCAAGACCTGGCGGGCGATCAATCGAGGCTTGCAATCCCAATATGAGCTGCCTGACCCGGACGCGGACGTCGGCCACTGCGTGCATCGCATTACCATGCACCCGTCGCAGCCGAACGTGCTGTTCATGCAGAAACACTGGGACGTGCTGCGCAGCGATGACGCGGGTGAGTCGTGGCGCGAGATCAGCGGGAACCTGCCGAGTGATTTCGGATTCCCGATCGCCGTACACGCGCACCAGCCGGAGATCGTCTACGTGGTCCCGATCAAGAGCGACTCGGAGCATTTTCCGCCGGAGGGGAAACTCCGGGTGTACCGGAGCAGAACCGGCGGGGACGAATGGGAAGCGTTGACCAACGGTCTGCCGCAGCGCGACTGTTACGTCAATGTGTTGCGCGACGCCATGGCGGTCGACTCGCTCGATCCGTGCGGCCTCTACTTTGGGACTACCGGCGGCCAGGTGTACGCCTCGGCCGACGGCGGAGAGAGCTGGGCGCCGATCGTCCGGGATCTGCCGGCGGTGCTGTCGGTCGAGGTGCAGACACTGCCCTGAATCCGCGTGAAGCGTCGTTCGCAAGCGAGATATGAGCGACGAGATACATACGACGGTTTTTGGCGAGATACGAAATGATTCGGGTTGTATTGCCAGCCCATCTGCGGACGCTGGCCCGCATCGACGGCGAGGCGACGCTGGATCTCGAGGGCCCGGTGACGCAGCGGTCGATCCTCGACGCGCTGGAAGCCCGCTATCCGATGTTGCGGGGGACGATCCGCGATCACGTCACGCAACAGCGCCGCCCGTTCCTGCGGTTCTTCGCCTGCGAGCAGGATCTCTCCCACGAATCGCCGGACGCTCCGCTGCCCGACGCCGTCGCGACGGGCGCCGAGCCGTTTCTGATCGTGGGGGCTATGGCGGGAGGCTGACAGGCTGTCGAACACGTCCGCAGGATGCGTGGTCGGCTCATCGAGTCCTCCTGTATTTGCGCCACGCGCAGTCTCCCGGAGGGAGGTTGCGCGAGTTGCCTTGAGCGCCTCAAATTCGTATCACCAGGTACGCTGATCGCTGCCTTCACGGAAGCTTTGCGGTAGAAAGAGCGTTGCGTGGATCGGCTCGTTCCGTGAAGTGCGACGCATCCGGGAACCCTGTCAGCACCGATTCCGGTATGGCCCATCGCGAATTGCTTTCGGACACGCACCATGCCGAGGCCGGCTCCCCATTGGATAGGAGGCTCGGGCCGGACTACAATCGGGGGGCGACTTCCGCGTGAACAATAGCCGTGTGATCGCTTTCCGTCGTGCTTCAGCCGAGCAAGCTCTTATGACCGATTAAGAAGACGGTGAGCGCTATGGATAGGCACGCCCCATCTCCCTGCGAGACCCTAGCGGATCAATACCAAACCCTGCTGGAGGTCACCGAGGCGATCTCGACACGGCACAATCTGCCGGACCTGTTCCACGATCTCGCTCAGCGACTTCCTCGGGTTGCGCCCGTCAATTTCGTCGCTCTGTCTCTCTATGATGCCGAGCGCAACCTGATGCGGTTGCACACGCTTCAGACCAATGTTCCGGCAGAGATTGTAGGAGGCCACGAAGAACCTCTTGAGGAGACTCCGACCGGACTGGTCTGGCGCACACAACAACCACTCATTATCCAGGACATTTCAGACGAGCAGCGCTGGCCCAAAGTCATCGGTCGGATGCGTGAGGACGGCATCCGGTCTCTGTGCATGGTGCCCCTCACCACGGCTCTACGGCGGCTCGGAACCATCGGGTTCGCCAGCGTGGAAAAGGGGGCTTACGCTGAAAAGGACGTGGTGTTTCTTCAGCAGGTGGCGCGACAAATCGCGGTGACCGTGGACAACGTTCTCCATCATCAAGACCTGACCCGTGACCGGGACAGGCTGCGCCTGTTGCTGGAAGTCAACAATGCGGTGGTGTCCCACTTAGACCTGCGAGACGTCTTCGTCGCAGTCAGCGCGTGCCTGCGAAAGGTCATCCGGCACGATGGGTCTGCGCTAGTGTTGTTCGACTCCGCTACCAATCGCTGTCGCGTTCATGTGCTGGACTTCGCAAGGAAGGAAGACTTCGTTGAAGAGCATCCGATCACACCCGAATGCAAGTCTCCGTCGGACAAAGCGATCGCCACCAAGAAACCGGCGGTCTATCGGAAGCGCGATCTGGAGCTGTTGGCGGTCGAATCCGAGATCACCCGACGGCTGCTGAGCCAGGGAGTCCGCTCATTCTGCTCCGTTCCTCTCCTGTCGCATGAGAGAGTCCTCGGCGCATTGAACGTGGGGCGTACGCGTGAAGAGGACTTCACACCGGCCGAGTGCGAACTCCTCAACCAGGTCGCGCAACAGATCGCCATCGCGGTGGAGAACGGGCTGGCCTATCAGGAGATTGCCCAGCTCAAAGAAAAGCTGACGAAGGAAAAGCTCTATCTCGAAGAGGAAATCCAGACCGAATACAACTTTGAGGAGATCGTCGGCGAGAGCCGCGCGCTCAAACGCGTCCTCAAACAGGTGGAAACGGTCGCCGTCACCGACTCCACGGTTCTGATTCTGGGAGAGACCGGCAGCGGGAAGGAACTCGTCGCACGGGCGCTTCACAACTTGAGCGGCCGACAGGAGCGGACATTCGTCAAGTTGAATTGTGCCGCGATTCCGACGGGCCTGCTCGAGAGCGAATTGTTCGGGCACGAGAAAGGCGCTTTTACCGGGGCGATCGGGAGAAAAATCGGTCGATTCGAACTGGCCGACGGGGGGACACTGTTCCTCGACGAGGTGGGAGAAATTCCGCTGGAGTTACAGGTCAAGTTACTCCGTGTGCTCCAGGAGCGGGAGTTTGAACGATTGGGGAGCAACCGAACGTTGCGGGTCGATGTTCGCCTGATCGCCGCGACCAATCGCGATTTGGCTCAACTGGTCGAGGAGAAAAAGTTCCGCAGCGATTTGTTTTACCGGCTCAATGTGTTCCCGATCACGGTGCCCCCGCTGCGCGAGCGGGTCGAAGACATTCCTTTGCTCGTCAGACATTTCACCCAGAAGTTCGCTCAACGAATGAAGAAGCGCGTGGAGACGATTCCCGCCGCGGCCATGAAGGCGCTGCAGGGCTATGCGTGGCCGGGCAACGTGCGGGAGCTGGAAAACTTCATCGAACGGGCCGTGATCCTGACGCAAGGGAGCGATCTCTATGTTCCGTTGTCCGAACTGAAATCGGAATCGAGCGAGGCGACGAACTCGCTGAACACGACCCTGGAGCAGGCCGAGCGCGAACATATTCTCAAGGCTCTCCGGGACAGCGACTGGGTAATCGGTGGTCCGGCTGGAGCCGCCGTCCGGCTCGGCATGAAGCGTACCACCCTGCAATCGAAAATGCAGAAGCTCGGCATTTTCCGCCCTTCGTAGCCTCGATAATTGACTCATCCGTAGTATCGGCTCGCGCCGATTTTTCGGCATGTGCCGAGATGTCGGCAGAATCGGATCGTCACCGGCTACATGGCGCTCCGCAATTCCTTCCCGTCAGGTTGGAAATCTCTTTGCTGACCTGTCATTAGCGCGGGGCGACCTACTCCATCGCTCTTGGTACGGGCGTTGCTGCTTGCACGCCGGTACACACCGCAAGAAGTCTTTGCTTCATCGCCGCGGTGTTCGACGTCGGATACTCGGGAAGCCCGCATTTATGAATCGTCGTGGCAGGAGGGGGGGACCAGTCCTGCTTCTCGTCATGGTTGCCTCGGCCGGGCTAAATCTCACCGCATGGAAGTATCAGTCCGTACGAGAGACTCGTGCAGCCTTCGCAAACCGGCCCGAGCGAGTCGAGTCTGTGACGGTCGACGTCACGAAGGAGGTCCAACACCGCCAGACCGCTACCTCAATCGGAACGGTCCTGGCATTGCGCTCGATCACCTTGCGCAACTCCCCGACCCCGCACCGAGTCGATGGACCAAACAGGCTGATTTCGAGGGAGGGTTCCGCCGTCCGATGAGCACATAGGCGGCATCCGAGGACGGTTGATCGCAGAATCTGGAGCGCTCGTCCTCATTTCACTCATCGCAGCGGCTACGCCGGGGATACGGGCTCTACTAAAAACTCTTCAGGAAATCGTGTGGGTCTTTCTTTTTCCCTCTCCCTTGAGGGGAGAGGGGAGGGTGAGGGTGAACGCCGGGGTTGGCGGACAAGACTGCGATGCCCATGGAGGCCCACGATGTTTCTGAACGGTCAAGGCCCATGCCGATCTCCCCCTCACCCGCACCCTCTCCCCCGCAAAGCGGGGGCGAGGGATGTCCTGGAGTTCCATACCCACACGAGATCCTGAAGAGCCCTAAAAATAAATGGGGCCGGCGGGTGTCGATTTCCGGTCTCCCGTTCGACTATCGGGTTGAGACCGATCCCGCTCGGTAGGCCGGTCAGAAGCATCGGTTCGGAACGGAAATAGGAACAAGAGACGACCGTGCGTTCAGGAGCAGCGTCAGGGCTATCAAGAATTCCGAAGGCTTCAGGCCGGCTCACAGGGATGGCGCGTCACGTGTGGCGGAACAAACCGAACCGTCGTCGACGGCTCTTTCGCCGAAACGAAGGAGAGCATCAGAGGAGGCGGATTTCCTTGTCGAGCGGGACGCGCCGGTGTGGCAGCCGGTGCTGTTTCATTGCGTGCTCGAAAAGCAGGAAACGGCAATGGATTCGGCATTCAACCACAAGGAGGGAACCATGCGTTTCATACAGCTCGCAGTCGCAACATTGTGCATCATGCTGACGGTCTCGCCGGTCATGGCCAAAGGCAAGAAGGACGACAAACCGATGGACCCGCAGGCGATGATGGAACTCTGGAAGAAACTCGCCACGCCCGGTGAGCCGCACAAGCTGTTCGCCAGCCTGGCCGGCAGTTGGACGACCACGACCAAGGAGTGGATGGAGCCCGGCAAGCCTCCCGCGGAATCAACCGGCACCGCGGAGATGAAGATGTTGCTGGACGGGCGTTTTCTCTACCAGGAATACAACAGCCAGATGATGGGGCAACCTTTCTCCGGAATCGGAATCGATGCCTATGACAACCTGACCAAGAAATACGTGACGGCCTGGATCGATTCGATGGGCACGGGAATCTTCATCATGGAAGGGACGGCGAGCCCGGATGGCAAGACGATCACGTTGAAAGGCTCGCATCCAGAACCAGGCGGCGGCCGGATGTCGCATCGCGCGGTTTGGAAGATCATCGATAACAACACACAGACCTTCGACATGTATGGCGCTCACCAGGGCGAAAGGGAAATGAAGATGCTGGAGATCACGTACACGCGGAAGCAGTAGGCCAATCGGCCTGCGCCTGCTCAGACGCAGGTCGACCCGGCCCCGGGTTGAACCCGCACAATTTCCGGAAGAGCCGAAAAAGTAGATAAGGACAGCACAGTGAGAAAGGATGGTTCACATGCGGTACGTCGATGGATTTGTGCTCCCTGTTCCGAAGAAGAACCTCCCGACCTACCGCCGCATGGCGCAGAAGGCGGGAAAGATCTGGCGGGAGTACGGCGCTCTCGACTACAAGGAGTGCGTCGGCGACGATCTCAATACAAAGATGGGGGTTCCATTCCCGAAAAGCGCCAAGGCTAAGCCGGGCGAGACGGTGGTGTTCTCGTATATCGTATATAGGTCGCGAGCGCATCGCGATCGCGTCAACGCCAAGGTGATGAAGGACCCGCGCATCGCGGCGATGTGCGATCCCAAGTCGATGCCCTTCGACGTCAGGCGCATGGTCTACGGCGGATTCAAGGTCTTGGTCGACGCCTGACCGGCACGCGCCCATACAAGAGGCTGACGGGCGACTTGCCTTTACGGCGTCGACGGCGCCGTTGAAGTGATGGATCATCCGGAAGATGCCACCAGACGGGTGCGCGAAGTGGTGGACGCCGTCTACCGCTCCGAGTCGCGCCATGTCCTCGCCACGCTCATTCGCCTGCTCGGCGAGTTCGAACTCGCCGAAGAGGCCTTGCATGACGCCTTCACCGCGGCGGTCGAGCAATGGGAGCGGGACGGTGTCCCTGCCAATCCCCGGGCGTGGCTCATTTCGGCCGGCCGCTTCAAGGCCATCGACGGCATGCGTCGGCGTGCCCGATACGACGCGTCGCTGGCGGAACTGGCCGAGCGGCTCGAAACCGAGACTTCCGACCCTGCGGCGTGGGACGACGACAGCGTGGAGGACGACCGCTTGCGGCTGATCTTCACCTGCTGCCATCCCGCCCTGTTTCCCGAAGCCCGGGTGGCGCTGACGCTGCGCGAGGTCTGCGGCCTCACCACGGAAGAAATCGCGCACGCGCTCCTCATTTCCCCGCCCACGGTGGCCCAACGTATCGTGCGGGCCAAGAGGAAGATCCGCGACGCGCGCATCCCCTATCGAGTCCCCTCGCAGGCCGATCTGCCGGACCGGCTGGACGCGGTGCTCCGTGTCATTTACCTGGTGTTCAATGAGGGCTACTCCGCCTCCTCCGGCGCTTCGCTCACGCGGCCCGATCTCTCGGCCGAGGCGATCCGGCTGGGGCGTCTGCTGATCGAGTTGCTGCCCGAGCCCGAGGCGCTTGGACTGTTGGCGTTGATGCTCCTGCATGAATCGCGGCGCGCCGCGCGCGCGGCGCCGGACGGCGAGCTGATTCTGTTGGCCGATCAGGATCGCTCGCTGTGGAACCGTGATCAGATCGCGGAGGGATTGGGGCTAGTGGACCGGGCGCTTGCCTCGCGCCGGTTCGGCCCGTACACGCTCCAAGCGGCCATCGCGGCGGTGCACGCCGAGGCGCCGAGCGCCGCCGAGACGGACTGGGCGCAGATCGTCGGACTGTATGACGTGTTGTCACGGGCGGAGTCGTCGCCCGTGGTCGAATTAAACCGCGCGGTGGCGGTGGCGATGCGGGATGGACCGGATGCCGGCTTGGCGCTGATCGACGCCATCCTGGCGCGCGGCGATCTGAAGGACTACCACCTCGCTCATGCGGCGCGGGCGGACCTGTGCCGGCGGCTGGGGAGGACAACCGAGGCTCGAGCCTCGTACCGACGCGCGCTCGGTCTCGCACGGCAGGAGCCGGAGCGGCGGTTTCTCGAACGACGGCTGCGCGAACTGCCGGACGGCGGGTGACCCGACGCTCACTTTTTCTTATCCTTGGGGCCCTCCGCGAACAGCAACCAGGCCAGGACGACGAAGCCGACCGCGACCGCCGCAATGGCCAACCAGGTGCCCAGCTTGTCCATCAATGGCCTCGCTCGACCGGTGCTTGTAGCGCTTCCACCATCGACGGATCCAACCGCTTCACCTTGCCTTGCAGGTCCACGGTCACCAGTTTCGCCGAGCCTTCCACAACAACGCGCCGGCTGGCCCGTTCCCGGATCACGTGGCTGAACGTCAGGGAACTGCGGCCGATGTCCGTCAACTTGGTCTCCACGGAGAGGACGTCGCCGTAGCGGGCGGGGGACCGGTAGTCCACGTCCGCGTGCACCACCAGAAACTGCGTGCCGTCCTTCACCAGCTCGACGACCGAGATGCCGCGCTCTTCAAGATATTCCGTCCTCGCCCACTCGAAATACCTGAGGTAGTTGGCGTAATAGACCACCCCGCCGCAGTCGGTGTCTTCATAATAAATGCGAACGTCCATGAATGCAGCTAGTGGCTAATAGCCGGCAGCGAATAGCGAACGGCTTGGAACCCCGGCATTGTCATCTCAACATGGAACCCAATTTGAGTATACTCTTCCCCTCCGACCGTCAGGCTTTCGTCCGGCTGCTCGCTGCCGGCTATTCGCTATGAGCTCATCAAAGATTCAAAACCGGAAACTTCGGCAATGAACTCTCGCTGACGCCCGTGAGCTTGATAACGATGTCGTAGAACTGCTGCACCCGCTCGGCTTTGACCGGCTCGAAGCCGTGGCCGAGCACCGCGTGGCCGGCTGCGTCGAGGAGCGGTTTCATTTTCGGCCACTGCGCGAGGAAGGTCTGCCCCATCTGATCGCCCAACCCGGCCAGCGCGCGGAACTGGCCCTGCAGCGGCAGCTTGTACTTGCCGTCCACATCGTCCAGGTAACAGGTCCGGCAGGTCTCCTGCAGCGCCTGCGGCAACTGTTCAGGCTGCACGTCCCACGTCTTGATCTTGTACTGCTTGAAAAGCTGTCGCTGCGCGAAAGCCTCGAGGGCGCGGACCAGGGCGACCATCGCCGCTTCGGCGTCATGATCGACATCGGCGCGCCGGCGCGCGTGCGCCAGGAGATCCAGCGCGACCGCCTCTTTCACCTCCAGCGGATCGAGCACCAGGTGTTCGAGAAAGCCCGCGTTCGCCTTGATCGCCGGCAGGACCTGCTTCAAGCCCGGCGGCCCGCCCCACACCGACGCCATCTCCAGCGCCTTGAGCGATATCTTGAGTTTCTCCCACGCGGGCCGATACTGAAATTTCTCCCAGAGCCCGTAACCTTCGGCGAGATCGGCCAGCGCCCGATAGAGCGGCTTTTGTCCGCCGCTGACGCGCGCCTCGATCTGGCGGAAAAGCGACGCCGCGGCGCCGAATTCCCCTCGATTGAACAGCTCGCAGCCTTCGCGGCGGGACCACGCCGCCGCTTCGTCCCACGGATTGCCCTGCGCCCACACGTACGTCTGCCCTTCGACGGTCACCGTTTCGCCGTCGGACGGCGAGCCGGCGGCGGAGCGCAGCAAGGTCACCGCCCGCGAGGTGTACGGCATCCCCGCCAGCGACAAGGCGGCCGCCATCGCCGGCGTGGCGCCGGTCAGGTCCGTCACCAACTCGCCGGGATGCACCTCCCAGGTCCGCAAGAGATCGGGGAGCGCGCGGGCCAACGCCTGATAGCACGCCATGAAGCGCTGCGGGTCCGGCGTCACGATCCAGTCCCACCGGCGCGGCATCTGCGCGATCTTCGGCTGGATCGCCTTCTCCACCAACGCCTTGGCCGATTCCGGCACGAAGAGGCAGAGCGAGTCCGGCTTCAGCCGGTTGATCGCATAGATCGCCGGCGGCGCATCGTCCGTGACCGCAATCAGCAGGGCTTTAATAGGACTCTCGGCCGCCATGACCGGCGCGACTATAGCATCCGCCCTCGACTCGATCAACGAGCCTGACCGGTTCCCTGCCTCGTTTGACACGGATTCCTTCGTCCCCTACAATCGCCCTCATGAAAGACCGGATTATCAAGGCATTCGAGGAGAGTGCGGAGGTCAAGCGGCGGTTCGTACGGGAACATGTCGACCGGATCGCGCAGGTCGCGCAACTCATCGGACAGGCCTTCCGCGAAGGGCGCAAGGTGCTCCTGTTCGGCAACGGCGGGAGCTCCACCGACGCCTCGCACATCGCCGCCGAGTTCGTCGGCCGCTATCACCGCGACCGGGCTCCGCTGCCCGCCATCGCGCTGGCCACCGATACGGCGGCGATCACCTGCATCGCCAACGACTATGCCTACGACGAGATCTTCGCCCGGCAAGTCCGCGCGCACGGCCAGAAGGGCGACATCGCCATCGCGATCAGCACGAGCGGCAATTCTTCCAACGTGCTGAAGGGCGTCCAGGCGGCGAAGGAAGCCGGCCTCACGACGATCGGCTGGACCGGCGGGACGGGCGGGAAACTGGCCGGCATGGTGGATCACGCGTTCGTCGTACCGTCGACCGTGACGGCCCGCATTCAGGAGAGCCACATTACGCTCGGGCACGTCCTGTGCGAGCTGATCGAGGAACAGGTCTTTGCGAAAAACGCCTGAGAGGGCGCGCGAGCCGGTTCTTCCCCGGGCCGCCATCCCGCCCATCAACGTTGCCGATCTCAAGACCTACCCGCTGAAGCGGCGCCACAGCAAAGTCCGTCTCTCGGATTTCGCGTCGTCCTGGAAGCGCGGCGGCTCGTTCAAACAATTCCTCCGAAGTCTCCCCGACATCCTCGCCGTCAAGACCTTGCGCGAAGTCGTAGACGCTATCGTGCGGGCGCACCGCCGCGGGAAGCCGGTGATCCTCGGCATGGGCGCGCATCCGGTGAAGGTCGGTCTGAATCCCGTCATCGTGGACCTGATGGAGCGCGGCGTGATCAGCGCCGTCGCGATGAACGGCGCCGTCATCATTCACGACTTCGAGCTCGCCTTGCTGGGTCACACGTCGGAAGAAGTGGACGCGGAAATCGACTCGGGCCGGTTCGGGATGGCGGAAGAGACGGGCCGCATGTTGAACGAGGCCATCTCGCGGGGGGTGAAGGACGGCCAGGGCCTCGGCGAGGCGGTCGGCCACTACATCAACCGCTACAAAGGTCAGTTTCCAAACCGGGCCACCAGCATCCTGGCGACCGGCGCCAGGCTCGGCATCCCGGTGACGGTCCACGTCGCGTTGGGCACGGATATCATCCACATGCACCCGTCCGCCGACGGAGCCGCGATCGGCGCCGGGTCGTTGTTGGATTTTCGCCGGCTGGCCGCGGTCGTTGCGGGAATGGAAGGCGGGGTCTATCTGAATCTCGGATCGGCGGTCATCATGCCGGAAGTCTTTCTCAAGACGGTGGCACTGGGACGCAACCTGGGACACGAACTCACGAACCTCACCACCGTCAACATGGATTTCTTGTCCCACTACCGGCCGACGACCAACGTCGTCCGGCGTCCGACCCAAAAAGGCGGAAAAGGGTACACGCTGATCGGCCACCACGAGATCATGTTTCCATTGGTGGCGGCGGCGGTCCTGGAAGAACTGGCGGACCGCTGATCTCCTCGACGACTGCACGGTCATGTCGGCGCTGTCGGCTGCACATCTCCAAACCACCTGGGCGGAACTGAACGCGCGCTACTTCCGCGGGACGCTACCCCCGATCGAGATCCGCTGGAGTGCGCGACTCACATCCTCGGCCGGCATGTTCGTGAGCCGGGTCGGACCGAGGGCCAGGTCCGGCGACGGCGCGGACACGAGACCGGAGCGCCGGTGCATTCGCCTCTCCATCCCCCTGCTCCGGCGACCACCCAAGAAGCGTCACGGCCCGGAACAGGAGCCGCTCAGCACCCTGGCTCACGAGATGATTCACCAGTGGCAGTTCGACGTGCTCAAGCGCCGTCCCGATCACGGTCCGGAGTTCCGTCGCATGATGGAAGCCATGAACCGCGACGGGCTGGGTGTCACGATCTATCACAGCCTCGCCAAGGAAGTGGACGCGCTGTCCCGCTACGCCTGGCGTTGCCAGGACTGCGGGCGCGTCTACCGCCGGCAGCGCCGCACGATCCATCCCCGCCGTCACCGCTGCGGAGCGTGTCGGGGCGCCCTGCGCGAGCTTCCGGTCGCGCAGCGGATTCGTCCAGTGTCCCGAAGACGCGAGACCGGCGGGTCGATTCAGCTCACCCTGCCGTTCTCCATCGCCTAGTGTCGTTATTCTTTCTTGTCCTTGTCTTTCTTGTCGGACACCGCCTTGTTCACGGCTTCCGCGGCGGCGCTGGCGGCCTTGGAGATGCCCTTGCCGACCTCGTCGCCGACGCGTTTGATGCCTTCCAGCACCTCCGGAATCGGATTCGGCAGATCTTTGACGCTGATGTCGATCTTGCTTTTCGACTGGTCGGATTTCTGTTGATCGGAGGCCTTCTCGGCGGAGTCGGCTGCGAGCGAACGGCCCGAGAACCCCGTAACGAGCAAGAACACGACGAAGACCGTCAGGCAGGTTCGTGTCATGGCCGGTTCACCTCCGAAAATAGGCCCGAGGTTAGAGGCTCGTGGCTAGAGGTCGGAGACTGTGCCCCCCTTGCCCCGAGCCCCTTGCCTCTCGCCCAGCCGCGATTTTCATCCTGCAGGGTGGCCCCAAGGGCCATGAGGACTGTATTCAAGTAGTCGTCAGCCATCAGCCCCCGCGAGCAGCCGCACATCGCGCCATTCGCGCGAGTCCCGCGACACTCAGGCGCCCTGTTCATGAACGAGGCGGTTCATCATCGCAGCCATCGATGATATACCGGACGCACCCGTTCCGGCCCGGTTGCAGCTCGGCCTTGCCGGGCGGGAGATCGACCAGGAGCCGCTTCACCAGACGCGTCATCGGCATCCCGTCTTCGATTTCGCACACCCAGACGTGAACGCCGGACTCGGTTTCCTGGTAGCGCTTGCGGAAGTGAAACCGCGGATCTTCCATGTAATAAGCCGACAGAAAGCCGGTGATGGCGTTGACCACCCACCCGTGCGCCTGCGCGAAGCGAGGGCTCACGGCCAACTCCACGGACTGTCGGTTATCCGATGGCATCGCGTTCGCCGATCAGGGCGGATCATCCGGGTCGCCGGCCGTCCGGCGGACGGACGGAGTTCAAGAACGCTTCCAGCTCCTGGATCACCACATCCTGCTCCTCATGGGTGAGCTTGTCCCAGTGTTCTCTCAGCGGTTCGAAGTACCGCCGCAACGACGTGTACAGGCTGTAGGCTCGGCCGCTGCGTTCGTCGGGGATCTCCGCCATAAAGACCGGCGCCTCCTGAGTCTGAATGTAGGACCGCGCGGGGAGACTAGTCAACCCGCCGAGGCCTGTTCCCGGTTTTTCGCCGTTGAACGCGCGGCGACGCCGTCCACCCGACTAGGATTCCGGATCGCTGAACGGGTATGATGGGGGCCGTGATCGGCAAGATCAAAAGCAAGCCGGATCTCGCGGCCATTGTGGAAGACTTGCGGCGGCAGGGCAAACGCATCGTGTTCACCAACGGCTGCTTCGATCTCATGCACATCGGCCACACCCGGTACTTGCAGGCGGCCCGCGAGTTGGGCGACGTGCTGGTGGTCGGCGTGAACAGCGACGCGTCGGTCCGCTCGCTGAACAAAGGGCCCGGACGCCCGATCGTCCCCCAGGCGCAGCGGGCGGAGGTCCTGGCCGCCTTGGCCTGCGTGGACTATGTGGTGGTGTTCGACGAGCCCGACCCCGGCGCGTTGATCGGGGCCTTGCAACCGGACGTGCTGGTCAAGGGCGGCGATTGGGCGCCGGACCGGATCGTCGGCCGCGAGGTCGTCGAGGCGCGCGGCGGGCGGGTCCTGAGCATCCCGCTCGTGCCCGGCGTGTCCACTAGCGCCCTCGTCGAGCGCATTCAAGCGATCAAACCGTAACTCGCACCGTGTCCAGCGCTTCCTACCCCCGTCAGTGGGACCATATCCTGGAACCGATCGTCGCCGCGCTGCGACAGCCCGGCGGCCGAGCCTGCCTGGTCGGCCTGCACGGCTCGACCGCCGGCTTCGCCTTGACGCTGTTGGCCCGCGCGCGCGCCGGCGAAGAAGCCGGCTGGGCCCGCCGGTCGTGGCTGTTGGTCGCGACGACGGACGAGGCGGCCGAGCGTCTCTACAACGACCTCCGGTTCTACCATGCGCTCTTCGGCATGACGTCCGACCCATTGGTCCTGTTCCCCGAGTGGGAAACGCTGCCCTATGAGGCCGCCGCCCCGCATGTCGACCTGATCGCACGACGGATGAGGGCCCTGCATCGGCTGACGCAAAGCGCCCGCACCGTGCTGGTCACCTCCGTTCCGGCGCTGATCCAGCGCCTCGTCCCGCGGTCGGTGTTCACCGCCGCCTGTCTCGAACTACGCCCCGGCGCGACGCTCGAACGCGAAGCCCTCATATCCGGGCTGTTGCGGCTCGGGTACCGGCGCGGGTCCGTCGTGGAGGTCCCCGGCGAATTCAGCATCCGCGGGGGCATCGTCGACATCTACTCGACGGCCTACGCCGATCCGCTGCGGATCGAGTTCCTGGGCGACACCGTGGAGTCCGTCCGCTTCTTCGATCCCGCTTCGCAAAAATCCACCGCCCAACTCGACCGGGCCTGGGTGCTTCCGGCGCGCGAGCTGATCCGCTCGGAAGAATCGCCGGACGTGCCGGCGCCGCTGCCGCCCGACGCGGAGTGGCGCGGGCCGGACGTCTATCCTCGGATGGACACGCTGCTCGACTACTTCACAAGCGAGCCGGTGGCGGCGTTGGACCAACCTGACGCTCTGGCTCAAAAGGCCAAGGAGTTCTGGGCTGAGATCCAGGAAGGCTACCTCCGGCACGGGGACTCCGCTGGCTCCGACCCCTACCCTACACCAGATCGGTTGTACCTGTCGTGGGAAGCCGTGCACGAACGGATCCGCGCCTGGTCGACCTTGGCCCTGGAACCGGTAGCCGCGCCTGACGCAGCGCGGGGACCGGCCGTCGAGTTTCCCGCCCGCGCGCCGAGCAGCGTCGGCCTGGCCGCGCGCGGCACGCCGTTCAGCGAAACCCTGCAGATCCTCGAGCGGCTCCGCGACGGGGGCCGCGTGTTGCTCGTCGCCCGAAGCCGCGGGCAGGTGGATCGGCTGCTCGCCTTGTTCGCCGAACACGACCTCCCCGCCCGCGCGTGGCAGCCGTCGTTCTGGACTGCCGCCTCACCGGCGAAAGAGCCGTTCTCCGTCGTGCAGGGTGACCTCTCGGCGGGGTTCGTGTCCCCCGAGCTGCGCCTCGCGCTGATCACGGAAGAGGAGCTGTTCGCGAAGGGGATCCGGCACCGGCCGCCGCCGAAGACTCAAGCGGCGACGTTCCTGTCCTCGCTGGACGACCTGAACGCCGGCGACTTCGTCGTGCACGTGCAGCACGGGATCGCCCGCTATCAAGGCTTGAAGCGGCTGGAGGTGCAGGGGTTCGAGAGCGACTATCTGATCCTCGAGTTCGCCGCCGGCGACAAACTCTATGTCCCGCTGGACCGGCTGACTCAGGTGCAACGCTACAGTGGCGGCGAGGGCCACGTGCCCAAGCTGGACAAGCTGGGCGGGAGTAGTTGGGCCAAAATTACGGCCCGCGTTAAGAAGGACATCGAGGAGATGGCCCAGGAGTTGATCGAGCTCTATGCCAACCGCGAACTCGTCCAACGCGGCACCTATGACGGCGACTCGACCCTGACGCGCGAGTTCGAAGCAGCATTCGAATACGAGGAGACACCGGACCAGCTCAAAGCGATCGAGGATATCAAGCGCGACATGGAATCGCCGAAGCCGATGGACCGGCTCGTGTGCGGCGACGTGGGCTACGGCAAGACCGAAGTGGCGATGCGCGCCGCGTTCAAGGCTGTGGAGAATAACCGCCAGGTCGCCGTTCTCGTCCCGACCACGCTGCTCGCCCAACAACACTACGACAATTTTGCGCAGCGCTTCGCGCCGTTTCCCGCGCGCGTCGCGCTGTTGTCGCGATTCCAGTCGCCCAAAGAGACGAAAGCCGTTCTTAAGGATGTGGAAGCCGGCGCGATCGACGTGGTGATCGGCACCCACCGCCTGCTCCAGAAGGATGTCCGGTTCCGCAACCTGGGCCTGGTGATCATCGACGAGGAGCAATGGTTCGGAGTCCGCCACAAGGAGCGCCTGAAGCAACTGCGGACCCAGGTGGACGTGCTCACGCTGACTGCGACGCCGATTCCCCGAACGCTCCAGATGGCCATGTCGGGCGTGCGGGACCTCTCCGTGATAGAGACCCCGCCGGCCGGCCGCCTCGCGATCCGCACACAGGTCGTCCGGTTCAACGAGACGACGATCCGCGAGGCGATCGTCCGCGAATTGGGCCGGGGCGGGCAGACCTACTTCGTCCACAACCGGGTCGAGACGATGGAGCGAATGGGCTCGTGGCTCCAGCGATTGGTGCCGGAGGCCCGCATCGTCATGGCACACGGCCAGATGGACTCGAAGCTCCTGGAATCCGTCATGCTGAAGTTCTTCCACCGGGAGGCCGACGTCCTGGTCGCCTCCGCCATCATTCAGTCGGGGCTGGACGTGCCCAACGCCAATACGATCCTCGTCAACCGCGCGGACACGTTCGGGCTGGCGCAACTCTACCAACTCCGCGGCCGCGTCGGCCGCTCCGGCCATCAGGCCTACGCCTATTTCCTTGTCCCGGACGAAGGGGCGCTGACCGGCGACGCCCAGAAGCGACTCATCGCCATCCAACAGTTCACGGAACTCGGCTCCGGTTTCCGCATCGCCGCGGCGGACCTGGAGATACGCGGCGCGGGCAACCTGCTCGGTAAGCAGCAGTCCGGGCACATCGCCGCCGTCGGGCTCGATCTGTACATGCAGATGGTCGAGCAGGCGGTGCAGCGCCTCAAGGGTCAGGTCGTCGAAGAGGAGCCCGACCCCGTGCTGCGTCTGAGCGTATCCGCCTTCATTCCCGAGGACTACGTCGCGGACGCGCACCAGCGGCTTTCGCTCTACAAACGCCTGTCGTCGTGCGCGCAGGTCGGCGACCTGGCCCTGCTGCACGGCGAGATCCAGGACCGCTACGGCCTTCCGCCCGAGCCGGTCGAGCGGCTGTTCGAAGTGATGCAGATCAAGCTGCTGGCGAAAGCGCTCCGGCTCAGCTCGGTCGAAGTCAAAGCCGGGTCGTTGGTCATCGCCTTCGACCCGAAGGCCCGGGTGCCGGACGCGGCCGTGCGCGCGCTGATGGATCGCTATCGGACGCGCCTGCGTTTTCTCTCGCCGCTCTCGTTCGAATTGCGAATCCCGCATCAGGACTGGCCTTCGCAATTTCAGGAACTCACCGCCGCCTTGCAAACCCTGGGAGTCTGTGATACCAAGGGACGCGCGCAGAGCGAGCACGTGCGCGCATGAGAGGCAACGGCTTTTGAACGCCCCGCTATGATTCGACGGCTCATCCTCGCCTCCGGCCTCGTCCTTCATCCAGCTCCGACTCCCTTGCGATGCGTCCTGCTGGCGCTGGGCGCGGCGGCCGGGTTGTGGGTCGGCGGCCTGTCCGGCTGCGCGCCGCGGCAGGACGAAGCGGTGGTCGTGATCGTCAACGGCCGGCCCATCACGCTGAGCGAGTTCGAGTTTCGCTGGTCGGAACTGTCCGAGGCCACCCGCGCGCGGTATGAGAAAGAAGGCGGCAAGCGGAAGTTTCTGGACGACCTGATCACGCGCGAACTGCTGATGCAGGAGGCGCGCAAACAGGGGCTGGACCAAAGCCAGGGCATCCGCGAGCGCACCCAACGGTTCAAGGAACAACTGATCCTCGACGAACTGCTCAAGGACAAAATCAAGACGAAAGTGGAGGTGTCGAAGGAGGAACTGGAGGCCTACTTCGCGCAGCACGCCCACGAATTGCTCGGCTCCAATAAGGTGCAGGTCTCTCAGATGCTGCTCCCGAACATTTATGCGGCCAAGGACCTGAAGAAGCAGGTCGAGTCGGGCGGCGATTTCGGCAAGTTCGCCCAGCGCTACTCCATCGATGAAAAGACCAAAGCGAAGGGCGGAGAGGTCGGGCCTTATCGCAAGGGCGTGTTGGCGCCGGAAGTGGACGCGGTCATTCCGACGCTCCGGCCCGGCATGGTCAGCGACCCCATCAAAACCGACCAGGGTTACTACATCGTGAGGGTCAGCCCCCTCGATCGAGAGACGCTCCAAGCCGACCAGGCGACCCGCGAGCGGCTCCGGCAGGAACTCATTGCGGAGAAGCGCCGCCGGCGCCTGGAGGAAATCGTCTCCGAGCTGCGCGCCCGCGCCTCGATCCGCATGGCCGACGCGGCCGGTCGCGTGGCCGACGACACCGGCCGTCCCCGCAGCGTCGCGGTCCCCTGACCGTTCGTCGCCGCCGATCGTTCCGCCCACCTTTCCCCCGGCCGTGCGCGCTCTCCATCGCGGGCATCATTCGTGTAGAATCCTGGCCGGTCGCCGGCGACGGCCGGCGGCGCGGACACCTTTGAAAAGAGGCGCGAGGCTAGAGACTTGAGGCGAGGGAATAGAGGCCAGAGGGTTAGGAGCGGGGAGTTGAACCCCTCGCCTCTCGCCATCCACGATCTTCATCCCGCAGGATGGCCCGAAAGGCCATGTTGGCTCGTTCGATGACGATACACCGGCATGTCGGCATCTCGGCCGGGCACGCGCTTGGGCGGGCCCTTCTGCTTATGACCGGGCTTCTCTCGGGGGGATGGCCGTGGCAGGCCCTCGCCGCGCATCTCGAAGACCGCATTGTGGCGGTCGTCAACAACGAACTGATCATGCTCTCCGAAATGAAGAAGGAGATCGAACCGGAGGAGGAACGGATTCAGAAACGGTACAAGGGCGAAGAACTTGAGCGCCGGTTGAAGTTGGCCGAATACACCGCGTTGACCAGAATGATCGAACGCAAGTTGCAACTCCAGGCGGCCAGAAGCAAAGGCGTGGCGGTCTCCGACCAGGAGGTGCGCCAGGCGATCGAGGAGATGAAACGGCAGGGCGAACAGATCGACGCGGCGAACCCCGAGAGCGTCAAAAACGTCCGGGAGCAACTGACGCTCCTCAAGGTCGTGGATCGCGAAGTCCGAAGCGGGATCATGGTCGCGGAATCGGAGATGCGGCGCTACTACCAGGAACACAAGGACCGTTTCGCGCTGCCGGAAGAATACACCCTCAGCCAAATCCTGATTCGTTCACGCGGGCCCGACGACGTCGACGACGCCCGGGCCAAGGCGAAACAGGTCCTGGAGGCGCTCAAGGCCGGCGAGAAGTTCGAGGATCTGGCGCTGCGCTACAGCGACGGCGTCAACGCCGCCCGCGGCGGGCGTTTGGGGCTCGTCCGCCAAGGGGAACTCCTCCCGCCCATCGAGCGGGCGCTGTCGTCGGCGCGGGTCGGCGAGATCACGGACGCCATCGAGACCGCCGAGGGCTTCCATATCATCCGGGTGGACGAGAAGAAGCCCCGCCAGTTCCGGCCGTTCGAGGAAGTCAGGGCGGAAATCCAGAGCCTCGTGTTCCAGCAGAAAAGCGAAGATGTCTATCAGGTGTGGATCGCGGAGCTGAAGAACAAGGCGTATATCGAAGTGAAATTCTAGGCGATAGGCTAGGGGCTAGAGGCGATGGGCGGCAGGCAAAACGAATAAAGAATCGCGCAGCCTCCCTTCGGGAAATTCATAATTCACAATTCAAAATTCATAATTCGGCGCTCGCCCCGGGCCCGGGGCGAGCAGCATCGCCCTGATCGCCTTCCACAAAGCCTCCCGTCCTTCGTGGGTCACGGCGGAATACGGAATCGGCTCGGCGTCCCCGCACAGGTCCAACGCGTCACGAAGCAGGTCCCGGCTTCCCCGCCGCTCGCCGCGGTTCAGTTTGTCGACCTTGGTCGCAACGACGATCGCCGGCCGACCGATCGCGCGCAGCCATCGCATCGTCACCTGATCGTGCTCCGCCACCCGGCGCGCCTCGACCAGGAGCACCACCCCTCGCAGCTCGTCGCGCCCCGTGAGGTACCGCTCGATCATCGGCCCCCATTGCGCCCGCACCGACTTGGCCACCTTGGCGTAGCCGTAACCCGGCAGATCGACGACGTAGAGCCGTTTCAACGACGGATCGTCCGTCGTCACCAGAAAGAAATTCACCAGCCGCGTTTTGCCCGGTGTCCGGCTGACCTTGGCGAGCCCGCGGCGGTGCAGCAGCGAATTGATCAGCGACGACTTGCCGACGTTGGATCGTCCCACGAACGCAATCTCCGGCAGGCGTTCCTGCGGAAACTGTTCGGGTCGGTCGCAACTTTTGATAAACTGGGCGGACAGGATGTTCATCGGCTTCGCCTGGCAAGAGGCGCGTGGCTAGGGGCTAGAGAGTCAATTCTTCACCCTTGCCTCGTGCCTCTCGCCTCGCACCTTGTCATACGCAGCGCGCATGCCCAAGTCAACTCGACGGCGTAGACTGGCCCGGATCATGATCAGCCTCGTGCTGGTGATCGGCCTGCCGCTTGGTGTGCTCGCCTTCGTGTGGCTGGTGACGCTGCCCGATGTCGCGGCGCTCGAAAAGACGAACCCGACCTCGACGGCTCTCATGGAGGCGCGGCTCGTCCAGGCCCGCGAGCGGGGACGCCCGTTCAAGACCCAGTGGATCTGGGTCCCGCTCTCCCGCATCTCGTCCCATCTGCAGCGGGCGGTGATCGCGGCCGAAGACGCCGCGTTCTTTTCGCACGAGGGCTTCGACTGGGAGGGCATTAAGGACGCGGCGCTTCATAACCTGGAAGCGGGCGAAATGCGGCGCGGCGGCAGCACGATCACCCAACAACTCGCCAAGAATCTCTATCTTTCGCCGGAGCGTTCGCTGCTGCGCAAGGCGCGGGAGGCGCTCATCGCGCGATCCCTGGAACACCATCTGTCCAAGCCACGCATCTTGGAGTTGTATCTCAATGTGGCGGAATGGGGCCGCGGCGTGTACGGCGCCGAAGCGGCGGCCCGCCATCACTTCGGCAAATCCGCCAGGGACCTGACCGCGGAAGAAGCGGCGTTGCTGGCGGCGATCCTCCCGTCGCCGCGCCGGTACGATCCGCTCAAAGTCACCGCCCAGGTCGCCAGACGCCAGCAACGGATCCTTCGGTGGATACAGAAGATCAACGGCGGGGCCGATGCGCCGGCGGCCGGCTGACCCGTCGCGTGTCATAGGTGTGAGAAGAAGGGGGTCTCATCCATGTCGTGGACCTATCTGTTCATCGCGGGCGCGTTCGAAATCGTCTGGGCGATCGGATTGAAGTACACCGAGGGCTTCACCCGTCCGTGGCCGAGCGTCGGGACCGTCAGCGCCATGATCGCGAGCTTGGTCTTCCTGTCCGAGGCCCTCAAGACCATCCCGGTCGGCACCGGCTACGCGGTCTGGACCGGCATCGGCGCCGCCGGGACGGCCGCGCTGGGCATGGTCCTGCTCGGCGAATCCCGCGATCCGGCGAGGATCGCTTGCATCGGCGCGATCGTGGCCGGCATCGTCGGCCTGAAACTATCGACGCAATGACGACGCCCCACTTCGTGGTCACGCGCGAATCGTGAGGCAGGTCGGCCTGCTCATAGCGGTCTGGCTTTCTTTGGGTCCGCCGGCGGGAGAACCGATCGCGCAGGCGGATGAGCCGGACGCGGACGGTCGCACAGCCGCTGCAGTCATCACCGAGGAGGTCATCGTCTCCGCAACCCGCACTCCGGAACCTGCGGGCCGGATTCCGGCCGCCGCATCGATCATCAGCCGCGAACAGCTCGATCGTTCGCCTTTCCCCGACGGCCATCAAGCCGACGACCTCCTCCGATACGTGCCGGGCGTCCAACCCAGCAATCTGAGCAGCCGCTACAATCATCCGACCGCCCAGGCAATCACGTTGCGCGGGTTGGGAAGCCGGCGCGCGCTCGTGCTGCTGGACGGGGTGCCGCTCAACGACGGATTCGGCGGGTGGATCAATTGGGGGCTCGTCCCGAACAACCTGGATCGGATCGAAGTCGTGCCGGGCGGCGGGTCGAATCTTTACGGCACCTGGGCGATGGGAGGCGTCGTTCATCTGATCACCCAACCGCCGACTCTGGGGCCCGGTCTTCAGGCGGAAAGCCAGGCCGGCAATTTAAGCTCGTATCAACAAGCGATCGGGGCCCGGTACGGGACGACCCGCTCCGCGCTCTCGTTGCACTACCGATGGTTTCACACGAACGGCTTCATCCCGACGCCGGCCTATCAACGAGGTCCGATCGATCAGTCGAACGACTCTCGGCATGAGCACTTCACCGGATCGGTCTCGACCGCTCTCACCTCCCGGACGACGCTGACCCTCACCGGATCGCTGTTCCGCGAGGACCGCTCATTCGGCACCCCGCTGAGCCTGGCCTCGCGGACAATCGGCAGCGCCGCGGTCGGGCTCGAAGGGGATACGCGGCGCGGCGACCGATGGGAAACGAAGCTCTTTGCCCAGTGGCAGACGTTCCGCAATCTGACGTCCCAGATCACGCCGGCGCCGACGATAAGACTGGGCGAAGTGCGGGAACGCATCCAAGCGATCCCCAGCAACGATTTCGGCGGATCGGCGCAATGGATGATGCCGGTCGCGCCGCGGCACCGGCTCGTGCTCGGCGCCGACGCGCGCACGATCATCGCACAGTCGGAGGATCAGGTGTTCACCGCCGCCGGGCCCGCGGGTCGGACCCTGGCCAAAGGCCGGCAGGCGGGCTGGGGCGTGTTCGGCGAATGGATCGCCGATTTCACCGATCGGCTGACCGTGGTTCCCAGCTTCCGGTCCGATTGGTGGAAGAACTTCGACGCGCGGATCGAATCGGCCCAGGGCGCCGCGACGATTCCGCGCGACAACGTGGAGCACGTCATCAACCCCAAGCTGGCGGTTCACTACCGACTGACAGACCACCTGCGCGCCGGCGCGGCGGTCTATCAGGCTTTTCGGGCGCCGACGTTGAACGAACTCTACCGCGGCTTCGGCTTCGGCGGGTTCAATTTCCTGCCCAATGAAAATTTGACGCCGGAACGGCTGACCGGCGGGGAAGCCAAACTGGAAGGCGATCTCCTGTCCGATCGCAGGCTGTCCTGGCGGATTTCAGGCCACTACGACGAGGTGAAGGACCAGATCATCTTCGTCACGCAGAGCCCGTTGGCCGCGCAACGACAGAACGTGGGACGGACGAGAACTTACGGCGGCGAGCTCGCTGTGGTCTTCCGGCCCTCGGACGGGATCAGCCTCAACCTCGGCTATGCCTACGCCGACTCCGCGATCAAGGATTCTCCCGGCAATCCCTCGCGCGTAGGCAAGCGGGTGCCGAACGTGTCGCGGCATCAGGTCGCGATGGGTTTCACGGTGGGGCACCCCGATCGCATCCAGGCGACGCTGCTGGGCCGGTATCTTTCCCGACAGTTCGCGGACGACCTCAACACCCAGCCGATCGCCGACTTCGTCGTCCTGGACGCCTCGCTCCAGAAACGGATCACGACGGGCATGACGCTCTTCCTGAACGGCGAGAACCTGACGAACCGGCAATACATCGCCACGCAGACCGGTCCGATCAAAACCCTCGGGGCGCCGCTGCTGGTGATGGGGGGATTGAGGATGGAGTATTAAGTGCGCGAGACCAGCGTGAGATGCGAGAAAAGCGAGACTGGTGCCAAAGTCGATCTGGCCGGTCGCGTCATCCTGCTCGTTTCGCACCTCTACTCCGTATCGCCGATCTTGGTGAATTCTTTCTCCCCGAAGATGGCCGATTCGTGGGTGTAGTGTTTGAACTCGAGGAGATTGCCGGAAGGGTCTTCCAGAAAGAACGTCCGGTGCTCGATCCTCTTTTTCTCGGCTTGTACGTTCGTGCTGCCACAAGGACCCGTTGCTCCCTAGATGTTCGTATCTCCCGAGAGTACTGTCTTCGTTCGCAGCAGATTGACTTATGGATGAAGAGACCATATTGTTGCGCTACATCTTTCCTTTTAGTTACCCGTCCATAGAAGGCTGTGGCTTCCATATTACGCATAGCTTCACAGTATGAGCCGAGTGCAACCTGTGTTTTGCATAAAGGAGATTGCATGGATCTCCTTCGACAGATTCCGCGCGAAACCATTAAGCTCGTTGTCACATCACCGCCTTACAACATTGGGAAATCTTACGAAAAGCGGAGGGCGTTGGATGAATATCTCGATCAACAAAGTAAAGTGATTCATCGTTGCGTCGAGTTACTTCACCCTCAGGGGAGTATCTGCTGGCAGGTCGGCAATTTCGTCCTTAAGAACTCAATTATCCCTCTTGACATGGCTCTCCATCCCATTTTTTCTTCCTTTGGTCTCATACTCCGGAACCGGATTATTTGGCATTTCGAGCATGGCCTTCATTGCAGCAAGAGATTTTCCGGTCGTTACGAAACCATTGTCTGGTACACAAAAGGCGATCAGTACACGTTCAATCTCGATAAAGTTCGCGTCCCTCAGAAATATCCCAACAAGAAACATTTCAAAGGCCCCAAAGCGGGGCAGTTATCTTGTAACCCGCTGGGGAAAAATCCAGGAGACGTATGGATCATTCCAAACGTGAAGCACAATCACGTCGAAAAGACCGTCCATCCCTGTCAGTTCCCTGTCGAATTGATCGAACGGCTCGTTCTGGCGTTGACGAACGAAGCTGATTGGGTTCTTGATCCATTTCTTGGAGTAGGAACGACAGCTGTCGCCGCACTCCTTCACAACCGGCGCGTTTTGGGGGCGGAGATCGTTGCGGATTACATCAAGATCGCAAGGGAAAGGCTTGAGCGTGCAGCTGATGGTCGCCTGAGAATCCGCCCCATGGATAGGCCAGTTTTCGATCCGACAAGGCCGACGCCGGCACGCCCCCCGCTGAAGGTTCAGATCGGCATGATGCCGAACCAACAGACTCTCTTTGAAATGCACGAGGCATTGGCTGTGTACAGTAAGACCGATCAGGCGACTTTATGAGAAAAGTTTATGAATACTCGCATCTTGGCGGCTCCGAGATACTTAGGGTTCGGTATCCCAAGATTGAGAAAGAGATTGACGAGGTGATCGCACGCATCTCTGGTCTTGATAAGTCTAAAGTGAGCAAAGAAAAAACCATGAAGGGAACTTTGCTGTATGACCCGAGGGAGTTGAATAGGAGGTTCAAGGACTCGTTCAGGAAAATGGGATACCTTGAGCTTCGTGATACCTACACTATCACTATTCCGAACAGTCAGACCTCGATCAAAGGTGCTTTCAAGCAAATCGACTTCGTAAAAGACAAAGTTCTCGTCGAAGTGCAGTTCGGAAAGTACGCATTTATGTTTTACGACATGGCCAAGTTTCAATATTTCTTCAATGAAAATAAAGCTGATGTGGGCGTTGAGATCGTTCCTTGTCATGCCATGCATTCCCAGATGTCTACTGGGGTTTCGTATGGTGAACAGCTTGTCTACGATATAGAACGGCTGAAAAGGCATTTCCCCGCTGTGCCGGTCAAGGTGATACTTATCGACGTATAGATCTGGTTGAAGGTGCCTGCCTATTGCGGGCGATGGTGGATTGCGCGATGATCGACCCGGCCTGCAACGGCCAGGTGTTCAACGTCATACTCTCGGATGCGCCGGAAAAGAAGACTGATTTCGTGGCGGGGCGGTATGAATTCCCGACGCCGAACGGCACGACCACCGTGGCTGCGAAGATCATTGACATGCTGGGCGAAGAAGTCCTGGTGACGCAGACGGTCTGACCTCGTGCCGACAACAAAGCCTGTGCGCCGCAAGACCGCGACCCGTTCCGACCCGCCTGCCCACCACGCAGATGTGGCCGCCCGCCCGGCGGAGCCAGTCTCGGCCCAACCGCCCGCCGTGCTGCGCGCCTTCGATGCGCTGCGCCCCAACGATATCTACCTGATGGCTCCCAAGGAGTCGGTGACCCGCGGGTTCGACTATTATCAGCGGCACCGGCTCCAAGGGTACGCGTGGAGTCCCGACCGGTCGAGGCTTACGGCCTTCGTGCAGGGCACCAGGCTGTACACGGTGACGTTCTTCGTGCAGGACGACGCGCTCTTCGGGGAATGCGACTGCCCGGCGTGGAGTCCCGAATGGCCCTGTAAACATGTGCTCTGCGTCTGCTTTACGACGAAGAACCTGCTTTCGCCCGAGACGTTCCGACTCCATCGGATCGAGCCCCTGCACCACGACACTCTTCGAGTCGCGCTGCTCGGCGAGCGCCGAAGCGAGGAGCGGTCGAAGACGAGGGCCATCGCACCGGCGGCCCGAGTGGAACTTGTCATCGACGCGACCAGTGACCCGCCGGCGCTCGTGATCCGCCTCGATGGGTATAAGGTGACCGCCTCGTCCGGGTGGCTTCCACGGACCGGCCTCCCCCGAGAAGTGACCCCCTTGTTGACCCCTTATTACGGCTACCAAGCGGGCTGGGGCGAGGACCCGTTCCTGCTCTATCTCAAACGGCACGCGGACACCTATCCGCTGCTGCTGGAGACCCGCACGAAGACCATCCCGCTCCGCTGGCAGCCTTCGGTGAAGGGCCTGAGCAAGACAGTCCTGGATGTCGCGGGCGACCAAGTGCACGTGCGCGCAGCCTGTGTCGTCGATGACGTGGAACTGGCCGAGTTTCTGCGCTTCCGCACCTTCGTGGTGGATGTAAATGGCGGCCGGCTTCTGCACTTAACTGATGAGCAAGGGTGGGCGCCGTTCCTGGCGTTCCAGCACGGCACCGGATTCGCCGAGCCTTACGTGAGCGCCGCCGGCATCCTCGGAGGAGTGCCCCGCGCGGTAACTTGGCCGGACCAGTCCGGCCTCCGCGTGTGGCAAAGCCGAAGCCGGCAGATGACCGTGACCATGCCGTTACAAGAGTTCCGGTCGGTGCAGCTTGACGTGCTCAAGAAACAGGCCGAGCGGGTGTTCGGCTCTCTCATCCTCAAGATCGACGGGAAGGAACAACCGCCCCCGGCATTCCCTAAGCCCGACACGACGGACCAGCCGATCGGCCGCCTGCTGCTGTTGCCGCCGGCTGATCAACACGAGCTTTCCGCCCGCTACCGTCTGCGGGCGGAATCTCTGTGGCAGGATCGGTACGTCGCGCCCAGTGCTTCGGTGTTCGGCTTCTTCCCGCTTTTAGAACAGGGCCGGCATCCGGCCCCCTTGCGGGCCTGGAAACGCAAGACGGTCATGATGACGGCGTATCTCGATCTCGTCGCCGTCACCGACGCCAAGGAACAAGAACGCCGCCTTCGCCGGCAGCTCGGCCACCCGGTGTTTCATTCCCGCGAAGTCCGGCGCGAGGCGCAATGGGCGCTCCAACCCGGACTGGCCTCCGCTCGGCGCAGCGACCTGCGGTTGGAGTTTCACGACGGGCATTGGGTGTTGCGATCGATCGACAAGGTCAAGGAAGCGGCGCTGTACCGGATCCCCTGTGAGGTGTTCGGCCCGGAGATCTTTCGCGGGATGCGACGCGGCGACGAGATGGCGGTCCCGGCCCCGCTCCTGTTCCAGCGGTTGGCGGATTTGGTCGAACGGTCGGCTGCAGCGGGCATTCCCGTGCTCTATGACAAGAAGCCGGTTCGCGCCGGGCAGTGGGACTGCTCGGTCCGGGTCGAACGATGGAATCGCGAGGGGACCGGAATCGACTGGTTCGAGATCCGGCCCGAGATCCGCTGCGATGGGGCGGTGCTGGAGGAAAAACTGTGGCGCGAGGCAGTGCGGCGCGGCGGGCTGATCGAGACCGGGGGCAAGCTCCTGGTGTTGGACGCCTCGACCCTGGAGCGTCTGCGCGCGCTTGCGTCACTCGCCGACCACGCAAAGCCCGCTCGAAGCGCCACGCGCCTGGTGACGGTGCCGCGGCTCGCCCTCTTCGAGTGGCTGGCGCTGCGGGAGCAGGGCGTGCGGGTTTCGCTCCCGGCCGAGGATGAAGCCGTGCTCGCTCGGCTGTTGCGCTTCGAGCGGATCGAGCCTCCGCCGCTCCCGGCCGGGTTGCAGGCGACCCTCCGGTCCTATCAGCGTGACGGCTACGGGTGGCTGGCTTTTCTCTACCAGCATCGGTTCGGCGGCTGCCTGGCCGACGACATGGGGCTGGGGAAAACGCTCCAGGCGATCTGCTTGCTGGGCGCGATCAAAGAAGGAATCGTCCAGCCGCCGGCGGCAGCCCGAGGCCCCCACCTGATCGTCGTCCCGACCAGCTTGCTCTTCAACTGGGAACAGGAGCTGGCGCGTTTCTACCCTGACCTGACGGTCCGGACTTACACCGGCACCGAGCGGGTGCTCGATGCCAAAGACGATGCGGTGGTGCTCACGACCTACGGGCTGCTGCGGCGGGATATCGAGACGCTGGCGCGAACGGCATTCCACGTCATCATCTTCGACGAAGCGCAGGCGGTGAAGAATCTCCACGCCGACACGACCGCAGCCGCCCGCCGGCTCACCGGCTCGTTCAAGCTGGCGATGACCGGGACGCCCCTGGAAAATCATCTCGGCGAATATTTCTCGATCATCGATCTGAGTCTGCCCGGGTTGCTGGGCGACTACGAGCGGTTCAAGGCCGCGGTGAAAGGCCCCGTGTCGAACGGGCTCGAACGCCTCCTCCGGCGGACCCGCCCCTTTGTCCTCCGGAGAACCAAGGAGCAGACTCTGCCCGACCTGCCCGACAAGATCGAGACCGACTTGTTCCTCGACCTGACCGATCGACAGAAGGCGCTCTATCAGCAGACCGTGGCGCAGGTCCGCACGACGATCGACGACGCCTATCGCAGCAAGACGCCGGCCCAGGCTCAACTCATTGCGCTCACGGCGATTCTGAAGCTCCGCCAGGTTTGTCTCTCGCCCCGGTTGCTCACCGGCCGGCCGGACGAGCCTGCGCCCAAACTCGAGCTCCTGCTGGACCGGCTCAAGGTGCTGCTGGAGGAAGGGCACTGCGCGCTGGTGTTCTCCCAGTTCACCGGTTTTCTGGATCTGGTCGAAGAAGCCTTCGAGCAAGAGGGCATTCCCTACAGCCGACTCGACGGGTCAACGGCGCCCGGCAAGCGCAAGGCCTTGGTGACGGCGTTTCAGGCGCGCAAGGAACCGGGTGCGTTTCTGTTGAGTCTGAAAGCAGGAGGGCAAGGCCTGAATTTGACGAAAGCGACGTATGTGTTTCATCTCGATCCGTGGTGGAACCCCGCCGTGGAGCAACAGGCCTCGGATCGCGCGCACCGTATCGGCCAGAAGCGGGCCGTCACGATCATGCGACTCCTCATGCGCCAGACGGTGGAAGAAAAGATGATGGCGCTGAAACGACGGAAGCTGGATCTCTATCAAGCCGTCGTCGGTGCGACGGTCCGTGGAGGCGGCGGCGCGCTGCTCACCAAAGCCGACTTCGATTTCCTGCTCGCGCCGGCCGGCGCTCCCGATCCACGGCAGGTTTACGGGTCTTTGGGAGATGAGCGGTCTCCGACCTCTCGATGCTCCCGCTCCCCGAAGATGGCCGATTCGTGGGTGTAGTGTTTGAACTCGAGGAGATTGCCGGAAGGGTCTTCCAGAAAGAACGTCCGGTGCTCGATCCTGGTGCCGGGGTAGCGCACGCGCGGGTGCTGGTAGAACTTCAACCCCTTGGCCTTGGCTCGATCCGCCAGCGCCTGCCAGTCCTTCTCATCGGTAAACACCAGCCCGAAGTGTCGGGGATAAATTCCCTTTTGGCTGTCCTCCGACTCTTTGACCAGATGGGCCACTAGCTGGTGGCCGGCCAAGCCCAGCGTCACCGCAGACTCGGACTCTCGCCCCAGCTCGCAACCAAGCCCGTCCACGTAGAACTTCTTCGTGGCCTCAAGATCGGTGACTGGAAAGGCAAGATGGAAGAGAGTTTTGGACATTTGTCGATCTGACGATCTGTTGATTTACTGATCACAAGACTGAGATTTCATCGCTCCTTTTCAAGCTTACACTCGTCTTGTGTCAATCATCAAATCATCAGATCGACAAAGCGTGAAATTCTTACGCGAATCGATCCCTCACCACCGGCTTGCCGGTTCCATCCCAGTATCCGGCGGCCATGCGCGGGGTGGTGTGCTTGATCGCGAACCGGCCGTCCGGGGACAGGACCAGCGCCCCGGCTGCGCCGCGAATCCGCTTTACGAGCTTCTTGAGCACGATCCGCGCCGCCGCCGCCGGGCCCAGCCCATCCGCCAACTGATCCGTGATCTCCTTGGCCACGGCGATCCGGATGATGCTCTCGCCCAGGCCCGTCATCGACACGGCGCCGGCCCGGTCATCCGCGTAGATGCCGCAGCCGATCAACGGGGTGTCGCCGACACGGCCCGGCAACATGCAATCGATGCCCCCGGTGGAGGCGCCGGCCGCGACCGTCCCCGCTCGATCCAGGGCGACGGCCCCGACGGTTTCCCGTCCGAGTCGCTCGCGCGTCGCTCCGGCGTTCGCCATCGCCCGGTACAGGCGAAGCGTCTTGGCGGCGAAGGCCGCGGCCAAGCCGCGCCGCTTCGCCCGGCGCGCTGCAGGCCTGGCCGCCGACTGCCGCTCCAACTTGAAATACTGCGCGAAACGCGTCGCCGGTCGGCCGACGAGCAGCACATGGGAGGTTTCGTCCATCACCAGCCGAGCGGCTGTAATGGGGTGGACGATCCGTTCGATGGATCCCACCGCGCCGGCGCGCAGGGTTCGGCCCTCCATGATCGAGGCATCCATCCGCTTGACCCCGTCGAGTTGAACCCGCGAGCCGACTCCTGCGTTGAACAGACCGGACGCTTCCAACACGCGGATCGCCGCTTCGACCGCGTTGAAAGCAGGCGCCCCGGCGTCCAACAACGCGTAGCCGGCACGGAGGGTCTCAGCGAGGCATGAGGCCTGGTCCTCGTTCATCCCTCGGAGGCCGGCCCCGCCATGGACGAGGATGATCGGGCGGGAACGAGTCAATTCAGTAAGAGGTCTTTGGCCCGGCGGAAGGTCGGATCTTGCATGCGGTCCAGATCGGAACGGACGAAGCCGAGGCCGGTTACGCAGAGTTCGAAGTTGTCGGAAAGCTTACGGAACAGCGGCGGATCAGTCTCCGACTCGACGTCGCCGAACTGCGCGACGATCCCGTAGGATCGTTTGCCGGTCTTGACGTAGTCGACCAGGAAGTCGGGATGATAGATCATGCCGGCCGACTTGAGCCGCCGGAGGTATTCCGGGAACAGACCGGCCATGAACAGCGTGAAATCGCCGATGTGGCGATGAACTTCCCGCTCGCGGTCGAGCGATCGGGCATCGAGCAGCACTTCGGACTCGAACAGCAACTGGACCACGGTATCGATCGGCTTGCCGTGCTGATTGCGTACTTTGTAGAGTTGGTCGGTATGCGTGAAGTCGACGAGCAGGTTAGAGACGTACTCGGTCACGTTGAGGTCGGGCCAACCCAATTTCTCGGCAAAACTTTTCTCGGTCAGGGCCCCGAAGAGTCGACGCAGTGGGTGATTATGAGGGACCGGACTCCCCATCTCCACCTCCTGTGCAGAAGCCTGATTGCCTATTTATTTGTAGTATATCAGAGGGCTGTCTGACAAGACGGCTCGCCTCCTCCTCCGGTCCGTATCGGCGCCCGAGTCACCCGTCCCTCCGGCTGTCGAGGATAAACGTCACGGGCCCGTCGTTGACCAGTTCGACCGCCATGTGCGCGCCGAACAGGCCGGTCTCCACCGGCGCGCCTTGCGCGCGGAGGTCGTCGGCGACCTTTTCATAGAGCGCCCGAGCCAGCTCGGGAGGAGCCGCCCGGTCGAACCCCGGCCGTCGGCCCTTCGCCGTGTCTCCCAATAATGTAAACTGGGATACCAGCAGCACCGATCCGCCGCAGTCCGCCAACGACCGGTTCATCTTGCCCTCGTCATCGGAGAAGATCCGCAGACCCAGGATCTTGTCCGCGATATAGCGCGCGTCCGACTCGCCGTCCTCACGCGCGACGCCGAGCAGCACCAGCAGACCCAGCCCGATCTTGCCGACGATCGTGCCGTCCACTTCGACGGAGGCTCGCGTGACGCGTTGAAGGACCGCACGCATAGTAAAGGCGTCAATAGTCAATCGTCATTGGTCATTCGTTCAACAGAACCGTCAATCGTCACGCATCAACGTCATTCACCAAGACGATCTTCGCCTCTCTCTTCACCAGTGACCGATGACGTTTTTCCTCCCGATTGACCAATGACGGTTGACGAATGACTTTTCATCTCAGTTGTGCCAATGACCCTTCCAAAGCCAGCAGCCGCCGTTTCAGATGCTGTCCCCCGGTGAAGCCGCCGAGCGATCCGCCGGAGGTCACGACCCGATGACAGGGGATGACGAGCGGGACGGGGTTGGCGCCGAGCGCCAGGCCGACAGCTCGCGCGTATCGCGCGCCGCCGACCCGCGAGGCGACCCACTTGTACGACCGTACGCGCCCGTATGGGATTCGCCGGATGGCCCGCCAGACCCGCCGTTGAAAAGCGGACCCGCCGGAGAGGTCGACCGGAACATCGATATCGCGGCGTTGCCCGGCCAAATAGGCCGTGATCTGCGCCCGCGCGGCGCGTAAGACAGGTTCGGTTTCGGGCGAGGGGCAAGGGGCAAGAGGTGAGGGGGGTCCGTTAGAGGACAGTGCCTCTTCTCTGAGCGCCCGCTCGACCTCGCGGCGCGAGGCCCTCGGCAAGATGATAGTCCGCACTCCTCGCGCCGACGCGGAAAGCCCGACCCAGCCCCAGGGGGTCCGAAAAACGCGTGAGGCGTGACGCGTGGAGCGTGACGCGACAAAAAAACGTGAAGCCGAGAAGTGTATCTCGCCTTCCGGAGTTGATCTCGTTGTCCTACGTGTCACCGTCACCCTTCACTTGTCACGGTGTTCGAAGCCCCTCGCCCCTTGCCTAGCTTTCGCTTGACGATCCCCCACAACACGTCCAATTCCTCGGAGCGCATCAGCGCGTGCGCCCCGAGATAGCCGGTCACGCTCAAGCCGATGCCGACCGTCAGCATCACCGTCTTGGCGACCCATTCGCCCTCGCGGGCCCATACCTGCGCCCCGGCGACCCAGACACAGGCAAGGACGAGCGGCACGGCCGCGACCGCCATGCGTATCGACGACTTGCCGATGGCTCTCCAATCCACGCCGCCGAGCCGCCGATTCAAGATCGCCACCAGGACGCCGCTGTTCAGCATCGCAGCCACGGCCGTCGCCAGCGCGAGGCCGGCATGCCGCAACGGTCCCATGAATACCAGAGACAGGACCACATTGGCGACCACGGCCGCAGCCGCGGTGACCGCCGGCGTCTTCGTGTCCTGGAGCGAGTAGAACGCCGACACGATGATGCGCACGCCCGCGAAGGCCCACAGCCCCACCGCGTAGCAGAGCACCGCCGTCGCCGTGGCGGCCGTGTCGGCAGCGGTGAACGACCCATGCTCGAAGAAGAGGTGGACGATCGGTGCGCGCAGCAGGATCAAGCCCAGCATCGCCGGCAGGATAATGAACAGGATCATCCGCAAGCCGAATCCCAAGGTGGCTCTGAGTTCATTCAGCGCTCCCCGCGCGGCCTGCGCCGAGAGCGTCGGCAGAATGGCGGTCGCGAGCGCGACGCCGAAGATGCCGAGGGGAAACTGGATCAAGCGCATGCCGTAGAATAAGTAGGTCGGCCCGCCCTCGAAAAACGATGCGAGGATCGTGCTGACGGTGATGTTGACCTGCGTGACGGAGAGGCCGAGCAACGAGGGCACCATCAGTCGGCCGATCCGCCGGACACCGGAATGACCCGGCTGAAAGCGGAAGCCGAACAACATCCCGCGGCGCTTGAGCCCCGGCAGTTGCATGGCGAACTGCGCCGCCCCTCCCGCCACGACGCCGATCGCCACGCCGATGATGGGCTCTGGCAGCATCGGCGAGAGCCACAGCGCGCACGCGATGATGACCAGGTTGAAGAACACCGGCGAGAGCGCCGGCGCGGCAAAGGCCCGCATAGAATTCAGAATGCCCATCGCCAACGCCGCCAGGCTGATGAACAAGAGGTACGGAAACATAATGCGGGTCAGCAACGCGGTCGTCGAGAGCTTGGCCGGATCGTCGTGGAACCCGGGGGCCATCAGCCAGACGATCCCGGGCGCCGCGGCGATCCCGAGCAGCGTGATCAGCGTGATGACCGTCAGCAGGGTGGTGAACACGGCGCTGGCGAGCTCCCAGGCGTCCTGTTTGGCGCGCAGCGTATGATATTCCGTGAAGACCGGAATGAACGCCGACGACATCGACCCTTCGGCGAACAGCTCGCGGAGCAGGTTGGGAATACGGTAGGCGACGAAGAACGCGTCGGCGGCCGGCGTGGCGCCGAACAGTCGCGCGAGCACCATGTCCCGGATGAAACCCAGGACGCGGCTGGAGAACGTCGCGGCGCCGATCAGCCCCGCGGCCCGTATGACCGAATGGTTCTCGTCCTGGACGCCCGCGGCGGCGGCAACCGTGGTGGGTTCAGACATCAACGCGGATTGTAGCGGAACCTCCGCAGGCAGTCCACGGCGGTTCACGATCCGCAATCGGCGCGACACGGGTGCGATAATAACTTCTTCTTGGGCGGCGCCTCTGCAGACGGTACAATGGGTGACCGTCGGGTCTCCATGCGGCCGTCTGAGAGGAACTTCCCTCATGAGCATTCTCATCGTCGATGATTCGCTGGACGAACGGGAGTTGTTGCGCACCCTTCTCGCGAAGGAGGGCTACCGGGACGTCCTCGCCGCCGACTCCGCGGCGGCGGCTTTTCGCCTGCTCGGGCCCGATGAGCGAAGTCCCGAGAGGGCGCCCGTCGACCTCGTGCTGATGGACCTCGTCATGCCGGAGGTGGACGGATTGGAAACCTGCAGGTGGATCAGGCAGCGCGACCATTTGCGGGACGTCCCGATCATCGTCATCACCGTCAAAACCGAACCGGCGGACCTGATGGCCGCCTTCCAGGCCGGCGCGATGGACTATATCCGTAAGCCGGTCAACCCCGTGGAACTGGCGGCTCGCGTGTCGTCGGCCTTGGCCCTGAAGGAAGAGCGGGAGTGTCGGAAGGCCCGTGAGCGGGAACTGCTCAGGAGCAACGAAGACCTGCAGCGAGCGCTGCGGCAGATGAAGATCCTCCACGGACTCATTCCCATCTGCGTCAAGTGCAAGCGCATTCGCAACGACCAGGGCGCCTGGCAACGGTTGGAGGATTACATTCACGACCATTCGGGCGCCGAGTTCAGCCACGGAGTCTGCACGACCTGCATGAACGAGTTGTATCCCGACATGTACAAAGGTTGAATCTCCGTTCCACGCACTCCTCACGCAGGCGCCGGCGGAATGCTCAGGTCAGCAATTCGACGATCCTGGCTCCGATCCACACTGTACGGCGTGGTCGCCTGTGCCCCGCTGGTCGCCGGATGCACGGGTTCCTCCGATCCCGCTTCGGACTGGGAACGGGACCATGCGAAAGGGCTTGAAGCTCGACAGGCCGGCCGATATGCCGAGGCCGAATCCCGTTTGGCGGCCGCGCTGAAGGCGGCCGAACGGCTCAAGCCCGATGACCCGCGACTGCTGACCACCCTGACCGATCTCATCGATCTCTACGACACGCAGGGGAAACACAGCGAGGTGGAGCCGCTCCTCCGACGCGTGCTGACCGTCACCGAGCAGACCCAGGGAGAGGGCCATCCGCAGGCGGCCGTCGTCCTGCACAAGCTGGCGAAACTGAATCACCGTCTCGGCGAGTACGGCGAAGCGGAATCGTTTTACCGGCGGGCGCTGGCCATCGACGACAAGGCGCTGGGACCGACCCACCCCGATACGCTCGTGATCGTCCATGAGTACGCCGCGCTCTTGCGCGAAACCAACCGCACCGACGAAGCGGACACCTTCCTTGCGGCGCGCGCGAAGACCAATAAAAGCGCGGCGCCCCTGCCGATCTGTCCGGACTGAAGCGGGGTTAGCGCGGGTTCTGTTGAATGCGCCGATTGATGAATTGCCTTTCATGCGCTCGATCTCCTGCTGCGTCCGGACGGCCGCGCCAGCGCCCGCACTTCTTCGGCGGCCCGCCAGCCGCTTTCGACGGCGCCGTTCATGTAGCCCTGCCAGCGCAGGCTGGTGTGCTCGCCGGCGAACACGATCCGGCCATGGGGTTTCGCCAGCCACGCCCGTAATTCCGGGTCGTATCCGGGATCGAAGCAGGCATACCCTCCCTGCGCCCACGGATCTTCCTCCCAGCAGACCAGTCGGGATGTCAGCAGCGCCGTCTTGTTCACGCCGAGCCAGGCCAAGGCCTCCACGAGACCCTCGATCCCCTGCTCGTCGACGAGCTTGAGGGTCTCTGGGCTGGCCGATCCGCCCGCCAGCAGCGTCAGAATGCCTGCGCGGCCGCGTTGCTCTTCGTTGCCGTCCCAGACCGCGCCGATCGGCAGATCCGTCCCAAACGCCCGCAGCCGCCCGCGCCGGCGCCAAAACGGGCGCTCGAACTGGAGCAGCGTTTTCGTCGCCCGCCCGTATGGCAGATCCGCGAAGGCCTTGCGTTGAAGCGGTGGCAGCGGCGGCCTGAAGGCGATGCGCCGTACCGTCATGGCGGGCAGGGCCAGGATCAGATAGTCGGCGGTGAGCTGCATCTGCCCGCCGTCGGCAGCGCGGGCGGTGACCCGCACCCGATTGCTGGTCTGCGTGGCCGCCAGCAGTGCCGTCCGCAGGCAGACCTGCTCGCCGAACCGCGCCGCGAGGCGCGTCGCCAGTTGATCGTTGCCGCCCTTGATCCGGTAGAATCGCCCGCCGCCCGGCATGTCGGACGCGAGCTGATCCACCAGCGCGAGCAACGAGAGTTCCTCCGGATCGGCGAGGAAGAGCCCCCGCAGGCCCCGGATGAGCGCGCGCGTCTCCCGATCGGCCCGGATGCGATCGAGCCAGTCCGCTACGGACAGGCGGGCCAGCATCCGCGCAATCGGACCGTCCCACCGTTGCTCGGTCAGACGATAGGCCCGGACCAACGGGGCGCAGGGCGCGGCGATTTTGGCCCAGAGATCAGGAAGAGAGGCGACCACTGTCGGACGACGGCGTCCGGGACCTCCCCGAACGAAGCCGAACCCTCCCCGGAGGATCGGCGTCAACGAGAGCCCGGTCTGCGCCGCGAGTTCCCGGATGGCTTCCTGATCGGCTTCGATCAAATCTCCGCCAGCTTCGGCATGCTGTCCTTCGAGAAAGCCGTTGCGCAGCGTCCACACGCGCCCGCCGACGCGGTCCCGCGCTTCCAGCACCGTGACCCGCGCGCCATCGCGGCGCAAGGCGACGGCGGCCGCCAGGCCCGCAAGCCCCGCTCCCGCGACGATGACGGACCTGCCGCGCAGTCGTTCTTCGTGTGGCATAGGCGGTTCTCCGAACGCGCGTTGCTCAGGACTCTCGAATCAGCTCGTTGGATAATTCGTCGGGATTGTCGCCGGGGCCGGCCGGACAGAACCGAGCCAGCACGTCTCCGCAGCGGGCGATCGCGTCACAGAGCGCGTCCGTCGGGCGGCCTGCGCGGATGCCGTCGATGATGCCCGCCACGATCCGGTCCCAGGTGCCGGGCGGCACCCGTTCGTTGATCTCCTTGTCCGCCAGCACATGCACGCGATGTTCAAGCAACGACACCAAAATCAGAATGCCGGTGCGGTCCCTGGCTTTGTGGAGCCCGTGCTGATAAAAAGCCTGTTCGGCGCGGAGGCGGACTTTTATCGCCATCCGTTCGGCCGGCGTGAAGAGCCGGACGACAACGGGGAAGGTCCCCGCCCATTGGCCCAGCGCGTACGCGCCCACGACCGCGAGCAACAGCCAGCCGGCATTGGCCGCGTGCCATCCCCAGGGCGCCCATTCGCTGTCGATCGTCATGAGCGCGGTCAGGACCAGCAACCCGGCGGCCAACCCGACCCGATAGCCGACGTCGCGGTAGCGCGCCGAGGCGGGCACGATCATCGGCACGATCTCGCCGCGCGTCTTGCGTTCCGCCGCCCGCACGGCGTTCCGAATCTTGTCCAGGTCTTCGTCCGAGAAACGAACCATCTTACCAGTCTCCCGACGCGCCCCCGCCGCCGAAATCGCCGCCTCCTCCGCTGAAACCGATCTCGCCGGCGGGCCCGATCGCATCGCCGCCGAAGGCGACCGGAGGGCCCCACTCGAAGTCGAACCCGGTGCGCGCCCGGCGTCGCCGGCTGGGCGGAAGCGTGACGAGCCAGAGTATCAACGCAAACGTCGCCAGCGCGGCGAGCACGCCGAGCCAGAGACTCGCCGACTGCGCGATGGAGAACGAGAACACACTCCCCAGCAGTCCCCTCGCACGGTGACGCCGGGCACTGAGCAGCAGCCCGATGACGGTCCCCACCAGCACGGCGAGCAGCAGCGTGAGGATCGCCGAGAAGCCGGCCGGGGCCTGCGGAGCAGGCGGGTGAGCCGGGACGGCGTACGCGCCCTCGATCGTGCCCACAATCGCCCGGAGCCCCGCCGCGATCCCGCCCGGAAAATCGCCGGCCCTGAACCGCGGGACGATTTCCCCCCGGATGATGCGCGACGCCCGTGCGTCGGTGAGCGTGCCTTCCAACCCATAGCCGACTTCGATCCGGACTTTGCGCTCGCGCGTGACCACCAGCAGCAGCACGCCGTTGTCCGTTCCTTTGCGGCCGAGCTTCCAGGTCGTCGCCACCCGGTGGGAAAAGTCTTCGAGCGGCTCGCCTTCGAGCGACGGGAGCGTGAGCAACGCGACCTGATTGCCGGCCTTGGCCTCATGGGCCTCCAATTCGGCCGATAGCGCGGCGGCTACATCCGGCGGCAGGAGGTGAGCCAGGTCGACGATGCGGCCGGTGTGCGGCGGGACGTCGAGGCCGAGGGAAGGTGAGGCGAAGAGGCAAGTGAAGGTTAAGGCGAAGGTCAAGCAAAAGGCGGAGGTTCCGCGGATCCCTCTTTTGCCCGTCCTCTGCCAGCCCCCCGGCCTCAACCTGAACCTAAAATTTGACTTCGGGCGGCTTCGCGACGGCCTTTTCGTCCGCGACGGTGAAGTTGAGCTTGACGTCGAGGTGCAGGAGGTACTTGGCGGTCAGATTGGTCGGGAAAAAGCGTACCGCCTTGTTGTACTCGGCCACCTTGCCGATGTACCGCTTGCGCGCGACGGCGATGCGGTTCTCGGTTCCCTCGAGTTGGCTCTGGAGATCGCGAAAGGTCTCGTTGGCCTTCAGGTCCGGATACTTCTCCACCACGACCAGCAGATGCGCCAGGGCGGAGGAGAGCTCCTGCTGCGCGGTCTGGAATTTCTCGAACGCCTCCGGGTCCCTGAGCGCCTCCGGGGTGAGCTTGAGGCCGGCGACCTGCGCCCGCGCCCGCGTGACGCTCTCCAGGGTCTCGCGTTCATGGGCCGCGTAGCCTTTCACCGTTTCGACCAGGTTCGGGATCAGGTCGGCTCGGCGTTGATATTGATTCAGCACCTCGCTCCAGGCGGCGTTGGTCTCCTCATCGAGCCCCTGCAACTCGTTGTACCCGCAGCCCGGCAGGATCAGCAGGCCGCCCGCCAGCAAGAGCATCGGCGTCCATCGACGACGCCCGGTCATAAGCCACGCCTCCTTTCAATCCTACCCTGCATTCGCACGCAAGATAGGCACGATCGCCCGTCGATCAAGCCCTTCATCGATCCACGGCCGGCCCTGTCACGATCTCGCGTGTGCGATCGTCCCGCGCGGGAGACCCTGCGCCGTCTTCTCCCTTTTCACCCGTACGGCCGCGCGGCCGGCCCCGCGCTTCTCGCCTGGACGAAGGCCTGCAGCCGTCTGTCTTCCTGGGCCTTGCGAAGAAACTTGAAGGCGATCCCCCGCGGGCTGACCGATCGGACCATTGCGGCGAGTTCGAGGGGCGGTTCTTGCTCATCGATCGCGACCTGCAGATAGAAAATATCGTCCACATGGACTTGCGTGTCGCTCTTGATGATACAGCCGCCCATGGAGATATCCATGACGGTGCCTTCGCCGCGCACCCGACCTCCCGAAAACGAGAGGAACAGGCGGACCGGAATGCGCAAATGCTCCCGGCGGTCGATCAGCTGCTTGGGGTACCGCCGCCTGAAGCGGAACGCCAAAAACCGATGACTGCAGAACTGGCAGCGGAACGGGGAGACGAAGAGCAGGCCGGCCAGGTATTCCCGCGCCGACCGACAGCGTGACCGGAGCACGCCGTCCTTTCCACATCGGGGACAGCTTAGCGGCAGGGGCATGGCTCAGGGATCCCGTCGGTCATTCGTCCCGGCCGCTCGGCCGTCGCGGGGGGAGAGCAGCCCGTTGCCGTTCGTCTTCCACCTGTCGCTGGCAGGCCTCGCAAAGCTGGCCGTGTTCTCCCGTCGCGAAGGTTTCGCCGATTTCTCCGCATCGGTCGCAGATCATCGCCCGACAAGGTCACGCTTGGGAGTTACAGGTAAGGCCCTTCACCGATAAATGATCGGCCGGGCTCTGTCAAGCGAAAGCGCGGTTCCGCGGCCGGGGCGAAGACCCTCCGGAGAGCGGAGGCGGCGGCTGGATCGGTTCCCAGCGCCGGCGCGCGCCTGCGGCTGTGCGCGCGGAGGCAGGTGACGGCGCATCGCGTCAAGAATCTGACGCGCGCGACTCTCGTCGCCGACGAGCCCCACACGGATCGTGACTTTGGATTTCTCTTCGGAGAGTTCCTCGATGTCCACCCACACCTGTTTGCCGTCCGTGAACTCGCCCTCCACATGGGCAGTGAGCTTGTCGGCTTTGTTTTCCAGAATCGCCAGATCGAGGTCGCGAAAGGCCGCGACGACCGCCTCATGCGTTCGGTGGACCGGAACGTCGAGTTCCTCGGTCACCTTTCCCATGACGTAGGCCGTTCCCGCCGCGCCGCCGGCCGCTCCGACCGCCAAGGCGACGCAGCCGCTGCCGCTCGCCATGACCAGCGGCAGCAGCAGCACGATCCGTCCCCGTTCCCGCATGTCAATACCAGATCTCCATACGCAGGCTCCTGCGATCACGCGGCGGCCGGTCGGGAATCCGTCGCGCCTTCCCGGCGGCGATGCGCCGCGCGGTCCAGGAGAGAGCGAGCGCATCCATCAGATCGTCCGCCGAGAGATGGCGCCGAGGGAAAGTGTCCAGCGCCTCCGCCAGCCATCCGGCGAGTTCCCGATAGAGCGCTCCGCCCCGTTCGAGCGCACGCAGCCGTTCCTGTCGTCCGGCCGGCGTCTTTTTGTTCCAACGCATCGGTCGACCGGCGAGGGCGCTGAACGCCAGTTCGGGATGGGCTTCGCGCACGAGTTGCTGGAGCGCCGACGTCATCAGGTCATCGACCTCACGAATTTTCGGCAGAATGCCGAACGCTTGACGGGACAATCCGAAACCGTGCGCGTCTTCATATTTTCGGGCTCGCAGGACACGGCGGCAGGGCGGACTGAACACGCTGCTCGTCCGACCGGTGAGCATCGCGCGCGCCAGTCGATCGCACAGCCGGCCGCCGGCGCGCGGTCCGTCGAGCAGACCGATCGGGATGTCGACCGCGATGACGGCCGGGCTGGGCCGGAGCAACAGCACCTCCCGAAAGTCTCCGCACAATCTGATGAGCGGCCGTCGCGCGACCGCGGTTTCTGCCGGCACGAGCGCGACCGCCCATCCGCCGCGACATCCGTCGACTCCCGCCACCCACGCCGTCGGAGCCCGCGGTTGCACACGCCGCGCCCTGAGTGTAAAAGACCTATTCTCGCCGTCTGGAACCACCATGAACCGCCGCGTGAAACGCCTCGGCTGGCTTGCGGGAATGGCGATCCTGGTCAACGCATGCGACCCCGATGTGCAGACCGTCAGGATCGCCGCGCAGGATTTTCGCTTCGACCCGGTGGAAGTGCGAGCGATCGCGGGCAGACCGCTTCGCCTGAGGATCGTGAACGAAGGCCGCGAGCCGCACGAGTTCGCCGGTCCCCTGTTGTCCGATCCGCGGGTTCGCCTGACCGCAGATCCGTCACCGGACGCCGTTCCTCGTCAGGGCGGAATCAGGATCCTGCCCGGCCGGTCCCTTGAACTTACGCTCCGGGTGCCTCCAGGCGCCTATCTGTTTCATTGCCGGGTCCGCGGGCACAAGGGCATGACCGGGATCCTGCTCGTCGACGATCCTCCATCCTCTTGAAAGCTCAGGATCTTTTTGCCCTCACCCGGTGCGCGCTTCATCGACATTCAGATTAGACATTTTTAACCTGTCCTTAACATCGCTCTAATCTTGCGGTGTTAGCCTTCCAGCCGTGAGGACAGGCCCCGAGGGGACCTGGGCACGACCCAAGGAGGTGGCTGCCATGACCTGTGAACGCTGTAAGGGGCTGATGGTGGAGGAATGGCGCCCGGATTTCTCACCCGAAACATACATCTGGCGGTGCATCAACTGCGGCGCGATCACCGATCCGCTGATCGCGCACAACCGATTGTTGAGCCAGCGCACGGTCAAGCAGCCGGCCTTGAACGCGGCTTGACTTTATGGCGGCGGAGCCGCCGACGGAATCCGGAGACTGGAACGACCGGCCCGCCGAATACGTTTTCCCTGCGTGGACATCGCGCTTCCGGAAAGACCGAACTCCTCCGCTGAGATTGACGGTGTGATCCGAGGAGTTTTTCGCTCCCCTGAGCCCGATGTCCACTTCTTTTTCTCCTTCTCTTTGAAAATAGGCGCGAGGCTCGCGGCCCGAGGCTAGAGGCCGGAGTCTCCCCCCCTTCCCCAAGCCCCTAGCCTCTTGCCTGCTCATGATGTTCATCATGCGCGGGTGAGCCCAAGGCTCATGAAGACTGCTTTAGCGGCGCGCTAGACGGAAAACTCCGCCCACAGAAACGTGTGATCCGAAGGGTCCTTCGCTCGTCGCGGCTCGATGTCCACATCCGCTTTCACGCACTTTGCGGCGAGCGGCGCCGTGGCCAGGATATGGTCGATACGCCAGCCCTTGTTCGCCTCCAGTGAACTCGGCGCCCGATAATCCCAGAACGTGTACTGCCGGCGGTCCGGATAGAGCTTGACGAAGACGTCCTGCCATCCCCACTTCACCGTGCTCTCATACGCCTTCCGCGCGTCTTCGTGATAGCACACATGCGTGAGGTGTTTTTCCGGGCTGTGCACGTCGATCGGTCTCGGCGCCACGTTCATGTCTCCGCACCAGACGGCCGGCTTCTCCGGCGAAAGGTGCTTGGCGAAATAGCGGCGAAGCCGCTCGAACCATTTCAACTTATAGGCATACTTCGGCGAGTCGATCTCGTAACCCTGGGGCACGTAGGTGTTGACGATCGGAATGCGCCGGATGACGACCCGCATGAGCCGTGAGTCATCGGGGTCTCCTCCGTCGTCGAACCCGTAAAAGACCGCGTCCGGCTTCGCGCGGCTGAGGACCGCCACGCCGTTGTACCCCTTGATCCCGCGAAAGTTTGCCTCATAGCCGGTTTCCGCCAGCGCCAGCAGCGGGAACTCCATATCCTGCACCTTGGTCTCCTGCAGGCAGAGCACGTCGGGCTTGTGCCGGTCCAACCAGTCCAGGACGATCGGCAGCCGTTTGCGGATGGAGTTGACGTTGAACGTGGCGATCTTCATGGAACGGGCTGCGCCAAAGACAGGACCGATCGGATAGAACGCAGGAAGGCGGCCGCAGCGAGCTTCTATCCAATCATGAGCCCTCTGCGAGAAATGGTCGTGACTGAACAGGCGTTGCGCAGACCCCCGCTGCCCAAGGCGAACGATTCTAGCAAAGGAGGAACCGGCCAACAAGGGCAAGGGACCGGAGAATAGGGATCGCAGAGCGGGGCGTCTCGTTCGTTTCGCCGATCGGACATGTAAGCTTCGCCTCCTCGCCTCGACTCACCGACTGAATTGAAGAGTGCACCGAGAGATGTCGCCGCTCTTCAAGGCCGATGAATCACCTATTCACAGAGGAGGATTCCCATGCATCACGTTTATTCTTTGCAGATGGCATTGCTCACGGGGATGTTCGCGGTCGGGCTGCTCGGCGCAACCAGCGTCTTCGCCGCCGACGCCCATACGACCACGAAATTCGAGGGTGTCAAAGCCGACAGCGGGACGGCCGCTCATTCGCGGCAGGGCGGCAACGACACATTGACCTGGTCCGACGACTTCAAGATTCCGGACACGCCGGCACCGCACTGGCAGGTCGTGGACTCGAAGGGCAACGTCTTCCTGTTGCAGCGGCTGAAGATCAAAGGGGACAAGGAAAACCGCACCATCGTCCTCCCGCCGTACGTCCATGACGTCGCCAAGGTACAGATCTGGTGTGCGTGGGCGGAAGTGTTGCTCGGCGAAGCATCGTTCGCCAAGCCCATCATGACCGCCTCGGGCGAAAGGATGCATGCAGGCAGCATGGCTATGAGCCGTTAAGGGCCGGCGATCAGCGGTCAGCAGTCAGCTCTCAGCTTCATCTGAAGTCTGGAGCTGACAGCCGACGGCTGAAGGCTGATCGCTGGGGAAAGGAGACCCTCCATGAAACGGACGATGCTACTTCTAATGGGAATAGTCATCGGAACGGCGGCATTTGTCCGCGCCGAGTCCGTGGCCGACAAACGCGGGCTCACGCTGGAAGGCGCGAAGAAAGTCATCGCGGCGACGGTCGCCGAGGCCAAGCGCGTCAACGCGCCGGGCGGCTCCATCGCCGTCGTCGATGAAGGCGGCAATTTGCTCGCGCTTGAACGATTGGACCAGACCTTCGCCGCCAGCGCGAACATCGCCATCGGCAAGGCGCGCACGGCGGCGCTGTTTAAGAAACCGACGAAGATGTTTGAGGATGCCATCAAGAGCGGACGCACCTCGATGGTGACGTTGGGCGGCGACCTCCAGAACTTCACGCCCCTGCAAGGCGGAGTCCCGCTCGAATGGGAGGGGAAAGTCGTGGGCGCCGTCGGTGTGAGCGGCGCCGCGAGCGCCCAACAGGACGAGGAGCTCGCGATCATAGGCGCCAAGTCGCTGGAATCGATGGACATGGCCGGCCTGGCGAACGGACAGGCGCCGCTGCCCGTGACCTATATCGGGAGCCCGAAGGTCGCCGCCGCGTTTGCGAAGGGCGCGTTGCTGGTGGGTGACGACGAACAGATGATGCACGCCGCGCGCAACTACATGGTGCACGCGAGCCACCGAGATAAGCCCGGCCTCGTGGAGATCCATGAATTGGACACGGACATCGTGTACGTGCTCAAGGGTTCGGCGACCCTGATCACGGGCGGGACGCCGGTCGGCGTCAAAACCATCGCGCCGCATGAATTCCGCGCACCGACCGTCGAAGGCGGCGAGACGCGCAGGCTGGCGCCCGGCGACGTCGTCATCATCCCTAACAACGTGCCGCATTGGTTCAAGGAAGTGGAAGCGCCATTCGACTATTACGTGGTGAAAGTACGGTGACGAAGCCATCAGTGATCAGCTCTCAGCGGTCAGCTCAGGACTCAGTCCCTCTCCCCTTGAGGGAGAGGGCAGGGTGAGGGGAAGCTGAGACCTGACAGCTGATAGCTAGAAGACACGACAAACGGCCGGAGGGGGTGATGAGAGCAAAAGCCTGCATACTTATGGGGGTAGCCGGTACGATCATCGTCTGTGGCCTCGCCATCGCGTCAGCCCAAACCACGCAAGATGCCCCGGCCGTCCGGCCCGACGTGATTGTCGATCTGATGACCGACGAGGGCGTGGCCTTGGTCAAAGGTCAGTGGCGGTACAGCGACACCAGGATCGTCCAGGTCGCGCATCACCGACCCGGCCCCGACCTCGGACCGTCCGGCCCCCCGAACATGACTTACGACTACGAGCCCCACGCCGGCGCAGCGGACTTCGACGACTCGACGTGGGAAGCGCTGCGGCCGCCCCAGTTGGAGGAGCGGCGCTCAACCGGCCGGCTCTGCTTCAACTGGTATCGAATCGCCGTCACGGTTCCAGACCGGATCGGTTCATTCGACCCGACCGGCTCCGCGATCGTGTTCGAGATCGCGGTAGACGACTACGCGGAGGTATGGGTGGACGGCGAATTGCCGCTCGTCCTCGGCCAGCCCGGCGGTCAGCTTATTAAAGGCTTCAACGCCCCCAATCGCGTCGTGCTGACGCGCTATGCGAGACCGGGCCAGCGCATTCAGTTGGCGGTGTTCGGGATCAATGGGCCGCTCTCGAATCCGCCCGGGAACTTTATCTGGGTCCGGTCAGCCACGCTCGAGTTCTACAAGATGCACTCGGTCGGCGCGGCGCAGTTCGTCAGGACCGAGATTCTCAAAGCCGACTCGGCCTTGGACGAGATCGTCCCCTCGAATGCCCAACTCGAAAAGCTGGCCGGCGGGTTTCTTTTCACCGAGGGACCGGTGTGGGTGCCGAGGAAGGATTCCATGCCCGGTTATCTGCTTTTCAGCGATCCGAACAACAATACGATCTACCGATGGTCGCCGGACGGCCAGGTGTCCGTCTTTCGCACGAAGAGCGGCTACAGCGGATTCAACGTCGGCGAATATCACCAGCCCGGCTCGAACGGGCTCACGCTCGACAAGCAAGGCCGGCTCACCATCAATCAGCATGGCACTCGCCGGGTCATCCGCGTCGAACCGCGCGGCAACGTCACCGTGTTGGCGGATCGCTTGGAGGGCAAGCGGATCAACAGCCCGAACGACCTCGTGTTCAAATCGAACGGCGACCTGTATTTCACCGATCCTCCGTTCGGCCTGCCGAAGGCGTTCGACGATCCGCGCAAGGAACTGCCCTTCAGCGGCGTCTATTGCGTGAAGGACGGGCAGGTGAAGCTGGTCAGTACCGACCTCGATGCGCCGAACGGGATCGCGCTCTCGCCAGATGAGACGTATCTGTTTGTCAACAACTGGAATGACAAGAGGAAGATCATCATGCGCTATGAGGTCCGGCCGGATTGCAGTCTCTCGAACGGCCGGGTCTTCTTTGATATGACCAACGCGCCGGGCGAGGACGCGCTGGACGGGATGAAGGTGGATCAGCGCGGCAATGTCTATTGCACGGGGCCGGGCGGGCTCTGGATCATTTCCCCGGAAGGCAAGCACCTGGGCACGATCAAGGGCCCCGAAGACCCCCACAACATGGCTTGGGGGGACGATGACGGCAAGACACTGTACGTCACCGCGCTGACCGGCCTTTACCGCATCCGATTGAACATTTCCGGCATCAGGCCGCCGCTCGATTGAAAGCCGGATGATGAAACCCGCCTTTACCCGCATGTGCCGCGCTGTCTGTAGGATCGTAATCTTCGCGCTGGGGGCCTCGATGGCGGCCGCGGAGTCGGACGTCACCGTCGTTCGGCTGGACCCGCGTTTCGATAAACTCGTGCCGAAACATGCGAAGCTTGAAATGATCGCCGACGGCTTCACTTGGTTGGAAGGGCCGGTCTGGAACAAACAGGGCGGCTACCTTCTGTTCTCGGACATCCCCGGCAATGCGGTCTACAAGTGGAAAGACGGCGAAGGCGTGAGCCTGTTGCTGAAGCCGAGCGGCTACAGCGGGGCCGCGCCCTTTCAAGGCAAAGAACCGGGCTCGAACGGACTCTCTTTCGACCGGACGGGTCGGCTTGTCCTGTGCCAACACGGCGACCGACGGATCGCGCGTCTTGAGCCGGACGGCCGCCTGACCGTGCTCGCCGATCGCTTCGAGGGCAAGCGGATCAACAGCCCGAACGACCTCGTGTTCAAATCGAACGGCGACCTGTATTTCACCGATCCTCCGTTCGGCCTGCCGAAGGCGTTCGACGACCCCCGCAAGGAAACACCGTTCCAGGGCGTCTATCGGCTGTCGCGCGACGGCACGTTGACACTGTTGATCAAGGACATCAAGGCGCCGAACGGCATCGCGTTCTCGCCCGATGAGAAGACGCTCTACGTCACGGATGTCGATCCGAAACGCGCGGCCTGGCTGGCCTACGATGTCAAGGCTGATGGCACAGTGACGAACGGCCGCGTGTTCTTTGACGCGACGCGCTGGCGGAAGGACCCGTTTTTCGGCCCGGACGGGCTCAAGATCGACCAGGCCGGCAATCTCTTCGGCGCGCGGCCCGGCGGGGTCAGCGTGTTTGCGCCGGACGGCACGCACCTCGGCAGCATCGAGACGGGGACGCCCGTCTCGAACCTGGCCTGGGGCGACGACGGTTCGACCCTCTACCTCACCGGCGGGAGCCTGCTGTATCGGATTCGGCTCTTGACCACAGGAACGGGCTTCTGACCTTCGTCAGGTCTTGGCCATCGCCGAGAGGTATCCTCGTAGGATCGCCTGTTCGATGCGCGACCGGCCGCGGGCCGGCGCCGGGAAACGCAGGTGCAGGTTGATGCGCCCCGGCTCGGGGATCTGCACGATCACGCGCGGGTCCAACGACGGCGCTTCCAGCAGGTTCTTTTCCTCCAACGATTGCATGTGGCGCTTCGCGTCGTCCAGGTATGGCGCGCACTCGGCTTTGGCGACCTCCAGCAGAACTTGTTCCGCTTTCTGCCAATCGTCTCCGTTTCCCAACGGCACCGTCGTGACGTGCAGCACATACTCCTCGGTGTAGGTCTCATTGACCAGCGGATGGGTGAACAGAAGACTGTTGGGGAAGACCACGGCTCGCCCGGTGGAGAGATGCGACGCCTGGCCGGGCCCAATCTCCAGCAGAGTCGTTGCAAACAGGTCCTGATCGAGCACGATGCCGCGATAGCCGGCGATCTGAATTCGATCGCCCACCGAATAGGCGTTCGCGCCGGCTCGCAAGGCCGCGCCGCTGACGCAGAGGATCAGCTCCTTGGTGGCCAGGACCAGGGCGACGGCAATGGCGACCAGGGAGACCGCGAAGGCCTGCAGCTCGTGGGCCCAAATGAAGATCAGCCCCAGGAGGAAGACAAAGACGACGGTGTTGCGGATGGTCACGACCCACCGCAGCTTGGAGTCCGTCGAGAGGCGGGGGCTTTTAGTGATCGACCGGACCAGGATGGCCCGGAGGATCAAGAGAATGAGGAGGAGAAGGAGCGACTTGACGACGTCGGCCAGGAAGGCGCTGTCGAGATTCGGAAACCACTGCTGGACGAGGCTCATGGTCATCCTGCCCCGTTCTCGACCGGGACGGCGATTCCCGTCCGGCGCAACGAATACCTTCGCCTACTGCGATGCCGCTTTCTCCTGGTTCCTCGGCACGCAGTCTTCCCGTTTCCAACTCTTGAGGACCTTCGACTCGTCGAAGGTCAGCACGTAGCGGTAACAATAGAGCGTCTCGCGCGCGCCCTCGCCGCCGCCCTTGCCGATGAGCGCGGCGGCCTGCTGCGTGACGCTCAACGCGCCCTTGGTCACGTTGTCGAAGCTCCAGGGATGCAGCTCCTTGTCGCTCATGGGAAATCGATAGGTCCATACGCTCTCGCCGCCGAGCGCCGGCGTCTTGGCGGTATGAGGCGGCCCGAGTTTCTCCGCGATCTCTTCCTGAGTGAGCCGGTTGATCCCCCGCGTCAAATAGCTATCCCGCCAGGGGCCTCCGCAGGCGGTCAGGGTCAGGCACAGAGCGGCCGCGACGGTCGACAGGAGCGCTTGTCTTCCGGCCCGTTCCGCTGGTCCGCTGCGTCGCCAGCCGGTCATGGCGTCTTCGAATCCTCTTTCTCTCTCATCCGCCGAAGCGTGCAGTACAACGCATAGCCCTGGGCCATCATGCCGGTCACGAGCAACCCCAGCGCGGTCCTGAGCCAGATGGAATCTGGATGATCCAATCCATGCATACCGCTCACGAACCCCAAGGCGATCGCGACGATCCCGACCGATCGGGCGATCACTGCGCGCTGCCGGGCATGCGTCTTTTGCTGTTCGTCCATTGCACGACCGAGCCGGTACGCTACACTGTGGGCGCCTTGGACTTCAACCCTGGGGTTTGACCGCGGACGCGCGGCCCTGTTTGCTCCGGATCGCCGTCGCCCGCTCTTCAAGTTTCGCCGCATCATCGCTTCGCCGCGCCTTCCGCAGCATGGCGGCGTAGTCCTCGAGACTCTTGGCCACGTCGGGATGCTCCGCTCCCAGGGCCTTTTCCCTGATCGCCAGCGCCCGCTGATAAAGGGGCTCGGCCTGCGCATAATGCCCCTGCGCTACGTGCACCATCGCCAAATTGCTCAAACCCAAGGCGACATCGGGATGATCTCGGCCCAGGACTTTCTCCTTGATCGCCAACGCCCGCTCCAGCAACGGCTCCGCCTGGGCATACTGGCCATGCATCCGATGCAACACGCCCAGGTTGTTGAGCGTTGCCGCCACATCAGGATGAGCTTCGCCATGCACGTCCTGATAAATCTCGAGCGCCCGAAGATAGGCCGGCTCAGCCTCCACGTACTTGCCTTGCGTCGCATAGACGTGCGCCAACTCACTCAACGTCACGGCGACACGTCGGTCCTTGCGCCCGAACGCCTCGGCCTTTGTGACGGCGGCGGCATAGATCCGTTCCGCCTCGGGGTAATCACCTCGTTGGACCGCCTGGTGACCGGCCTGCATGGCGGACTCCCAGGTTTCCTGGGCGCAGGCGGACAGGGTCGCCGCCAGCAGCCAGAGCGCGTGCAGCACAAACGCCGTGCTCGGTCGCGCGCGCATGACGCGGAGGCTCCTGGCATCGCCGGCCGACCCGTTGTCGATCACGATGAGGCCACGACGCTTGTGCATCCTCAGCCCCGTCCGTATCGTGTGCGATCGCCTCACACCTGACGGGGCATGGTACACCATGATCAAACCCGGTCGCCATCGCCACGACAAAGGCGAGGAATACCAGGTCATGGGGTGCGCCAGGTTCGGAGACGGGAGAGGAGTTCGTCGTCTATCGCGCGCTGTACGGAGACCACGGTCTCCGGGTAAAGCCGGAGGCGATGTTCTCGAGACGGTGCAGGGGGATGGACGGTCGATTCCGCGGTTTCAGTTGCTCGACGAGTCCGAGGTCACAGATAACTCCAGCGGGAGAAGGTCGCGGCCTGACCCCGGTTCACGCCCGCCGGGTCGATGACGGTCCAGACGACAGCGTGTTCGACCAGGAACCGGCGGCCGCTGCGGGAGACGCGCACCCCTCGATAGTCCTCGATGAAACCTTGCGCGGCCGCCCGCGCCAACATCCGTTCCCGCTCGGTCCGGTCCACCGGTTCGGCGGTGAGCCGCGAAGGGGTCTTCGTCAACTGCTCCCATGTGCATTCCCAGAGGTCCAGCGCCGCCTGGTTCCCGTAATTGAGGATCGGGTCGTCCTCCGTCCCGTGTGAAACGACCACGAAGGGCGCCGCGAACAAGACCCGCGCCTGGTCCTCCGCCGTCCCCGCCCGTTCCAGCAATTCGCGGCCGGTCCAATGGCGAAAACTGTCCAGCAGCCATCGGCACCAGTTCACAAGCAGAGGGGAAGCCCAGACCGGATCGGTCGCCATGACCACAGCCTTGACACGTATGGAAAACGACAACGGGTGCGCGAGCGTTGTGGCTCGCGCGCCCGTTGTTCGTAGCACGTGTCCGGCGGCGGATTCAACGAGCTGTCACGTTCCGCTCTTCCGGAGCTGCCGCACAAACAGCGGCTGGCCGTTCTTTCCCACCAGGGTCATGACGAGATCGCCGCGTTTCATGAAGACCCGGTGTTGTTCGTCCTTGCGATCCCTGATGATCGCGACACAATGCCAGGTCTCCGCGGCGGTCGCCGCCCCCTTGGCCCGCACTGTGACCATGCCCTCGCGCTCGAGCCCGTACGTCACGATGGCCGGGATCGCCTGAAACAGTTTGCCCGGATTTTCCTGGAACGGCTTGGGGGAATGGGCCGATTTCATGCTCCCGTCCGCGGTGAACTGAAAGACTTGATAGGGCAACAGATACGGCGCGTTCGGGTCCTTGAACTCATATTGGGTGGTGTATTTCACCAGGCGCCAGGTTCCGACGAGATCGCGGGCTTTGCAGAAACGTGAAAACGGTTTATCGGCGGCAGCCGGTCTGTCACTGGCGTCGCCGATCGCGGGAACCAGCATGACGTAGACGATCAGGACGGGCATGATCGCGTATCGCATTTTCATGGGCATTCCTCCTTCCGGCCGAGACGGCGGTCGCGCTCGGGCGCTGTTCCCATCAATGGTAGCAAACGAGTCTAAGCGGCTGGAAAATCAGGGCAAGCCGAAAGTCGACTGAAAGAGATCGGTGGGAAGGCAACGCGTTCGGGTGGACAGGCTGGCGGCGCCGGCTCTGACCGCCGTGATTCGTGAATGATGCGTTCATCCCTCAGGCGGCAGGTGCAAAAGACGACTTGACGCCGATCGGCCCGGATGCGCACCATTTAGAGCCGCAGTCGGGACAGACGAGCGCCCGGGGATAGCGCTTGATGGTCCAGCGCGGAATCACGATCCGGTCCGCTGAAACCTTGTGTGCCATACATGTGCTTGCGTCGACCGTGCGCCCGCAAAACTTGAGCCATGAAAGCCCGTCGCCGGTGGCTGCTGTTTGCTATTTGCTGCTCGCTGTTGTTAGGAGGCAGGAGAAGCGATGCTGACCATTCGGCCGGCTTGCGAACAGGATTTCGACTCCATTTTGGAGATCCAGCGGGAAGCCTTCGGCGAGTATGCCGGACTCTATTCTACGAGCGCCTGGACGACCGAGACGATGGACGACTTAAAACGGGATGCGCAGGAGAAGACAATCCTCGCCGCGGAATGGGACGGGGTTGTGGTCGGTTCGGTGCGCTTCTGGGTGGTCGGAGGTGTCTGCGTGATCCGGCTCCTGTCGGTGAAACCCTCCCACCAGGGACGCGGCATCGGCAAGGCGCTGATGCAAGAGATCGAGCGAGTGGTGACCGGCGCCCACAAACTCTACGTCTGCACGATGCTCCGTACCTCGCGCAACGTGCATCTGTTCTTGAATCTCGGGTACCGGCCCGAGACGCTGCTGCCGAACCATTACAACCGGATGGACATGATCTGCTTCGCCAAGTACCCGCAAGCTTCGTAGCAGCCCGGCCCGGCCGCTTCCAGACCACGAGGCAAAGCTGTTATACTGCCTTTCCCATTATTGATCGATCCGCGTCTTGAGGTTCCCACATGCCCGGAAAGACCCTGTTTGAAAAGATTTGGGACGCGCACGTCGTCCGGGAGGAGCCGGACGGCACGACCTTGCTGTATATCGACCGGCACCTGGTTCACGAGGTCACGTCGCCGCAGGCGTTTGAAGGCCTCAAACTGGCGGGCCGCCGTCCCCGGCGACCCGGCGCGACGCTGGCGGTGCCCGATCACAATGTGCCGACCACCGACCGCCGTTTCGGGATCGCCGACCCGGTCAGCGCGAAACAGATTCAAACGCTGGAAGACAATTGTAAAGAGTTCGGCATCACGCTGTTCGGCATGAACGACGTGCGCCAGGGCATCGTGCACGTGATCGGGCCCGAGCAGGGCTTCACGCTGCCCGGCATGACGATCGTCTGCGGCGACTCCCACACCTCGACGCACGGCGCGTTCGGCGCGCTGGCCTTCGGGATCGGGACCAGCGAGGTGGAGCATGTGCTGGCGACCCAATGCCTGATCCAGAAACGGCCCAAGACGATGGAGATTCGCGTGGAGGGACGGCTCTCGGAGCGTTGCTCGGCGAAAGATGTGATCCTGGCGATCATCGGCAAGATCGGGACGGCGGGCGGCACCGGCTACGTGGTGGAGTACACGGGCTCGACGATCCGCGATCTAAGCATGGAAGGCCGTATGACGCTCTGCAACATGTCGATCGAAGGCGGAGCGCGCGCCGGCATGGTCGCGCCGGACGACAAGACCGTCGCCTATCTCGAAGGGCGACCGATGGCGCCGAAGGGCCGGATGTTCGAGCAGGCGGTTCAAGCTTGGCGCCGGCTCGTGACCGACCCCGACGCCGTGTACGATCGGACGGTCGTCTTGCGGGCCGAGGACATCGCGCCGCAAGTGACCTGGGGGACCAGTCCCGGCATGGTGGTCGGCGTGGACGGCCGGGTGCCGGACCCGAGCGAAATGCCGGACGAGAAAACCCGCAAGGCGACCGAGCGGGCGTTGGAATATATGGCGCTCAAACCCGGCACTCCGATCACCGAGATCCGAATCGACAAAGTCTTCATCGGCTCCTGCACCAATTCCCGTATCGAGGACCTTCGGCTGGCGGCCGGCTTTGCCAAAGGCAAGAAGGTGGCGAGAGGCGTCCACGCCCTGGTGGTCCCGGGGTCCGGGCTTGTGAAGCGGCAGGCCGAGCAGGAGGGGCTCGACCAAATCTTCAAAGAAGCCGGCTTCGAATGGCGCGAGGCGGGCTGCAGCATGTGTCTGGCGATGAACGCCGACGTGCTGCAACCGGGCGAGCGCTGCGCCTCCACCAGCAACCGGAACTTCGAAGGCCGGCAGGGCGCGGGCGGCCGCACTCATCTGGTGTCCCCGGCCATGGCCGTGGCCGCCGCGATCGAAGGGCACTTTGTGGACATCAGGACGTGGTCCTGATGTCACGGCGCGAGGCAAGAGGCCCGAGGCAAGGGGGACAGCTTTGCAGGTGCCCATTGCCTCTCGCCTCTCGCAGGCTGTTGAAAAACCTTTTGAGCATCCAGGAACGCTGCTCCAGCCAGCGGTCACAGATGGCATCAGAACAGTCCACAGGATGTTCAAAAAGGCCGTCCAGCGCGGCCGCAGCGAGCGAAGAGGCGAGGCGTACTCTTTGCCGTACGTTGAGCCTCTGAGCGATGCGAGAACAAAGCTGGCGGACTTTTTCAACATCCTGCTCGCCACTGGCCTTGAAACGGAGTGAACATGCAGCCCTTTACGACACATACCGGCCTCGTCGCCCCGTTGGATCGGGTCAACGTGGATACCGATCAGATCATCCCGAAGCAGTTCCTGAAGACGATCAAGCGGACGGGACTGCGGGAAGGCCTGTTTTACGACTGGCGGAGAAAGAGCGACGGCACGCCCGACCCGGACTTTTTCCTCAATCAGCCGCGCTACCAGGGCGCGACGATCCTGCTCACGCGCGACAATTTCGGCTGCGGCTCCTCGCGGGAACATGCGCCCTGGGCGCTATTGGATCAGGGCTTCCGCTGCGTCATCGCGCCCAGTTTCGCGGACATCTTCTACAACAACTGTTTTCAGAACGGCATCCTGCCGGTGGCGCTGAAGGCGGACGAGGTGCAGGCGCTGTTCCAATCCGTTTTGGCCCGACCGGGTTATCAGGTGACCGTCGATCTCGCCGCCCAGACGGTGACCACGCCGGAAGGCGTGCGTTACCATTTCGACGTGGATCCTTTCCGGAAAGACTGCCTCTACCGAGGACTGGACGCCATCGGTCTCACCCTGCAGCACGAGCCGGCCATCGCCGCCTACGAGAAGCGACGAAAGGCGGAGGTCCCCTGGCTGTTCATGGACCAGTAACCTCAGCGCGCCAGCGGCCGTCCGGAATATGAGCAATCCCGCGGCCCGCGTCGAGTCGGCACCGGCGTAGGAGGGTGTCCCACCCTGCTTGCGCTCACCGATCGTTGCAGCCGCCCGCATCGAACCTGCTATGCTTCTTCCACAGACGCTAAGACCGGCCGCTGCAACCCAGGCAAGGGGCAAGCGAACATCCTTCACCTGGGAGCCTTATCCGGATGCAACGAGAATTTGACCTGCTCCAAGACGCGATCCGCCGGGCGGGGGCGCGAGCCCTCGAACTGGCGCGCGACGGTTTCGACACGCACATCAAGGCCGACCGGTCCCCTGTCACCTCGGCGGACCTGGAGGTCAATCGGCTGTTGCACGAAACGTTGACGCGAACCTTCCCGGACGACGGCTGGCTCTCCGAGGAGTCGCCCGACACTCCGATCCGCCTGGAGAAAAAGCGGGTATGGGTCATCGACCCGATCGACGGCACCAAAGCCTTTGTCAGAGGCTTGCCGGAATTCTGCATCTCGGCCGCCCTCGTGGAAGGCGACCAGCCAGTCGTCGCCGCCGTCTTGAACCCCGTCACCGATGAACTCTTCACGGCCGCCCGCGGACAAGGATTCCGGCTGAACGGGAATCCGCTGGCCCCGGCAAGGAGAACCGGGCAACCGGCGATCCTGGTCAATCCCTGGGAGCTCTCGGCCGGCCGGTTCGCGGCCGCGGAGGAGACCGCCGACTGCCGCCCGATGCACTCGATCGCCTATGCGCTGGCGCTGGTGGCTGCGGGGCGGGTCGACGCGGCGATCACGTTCGAGCGCGAGCACGAATGGGACCTGGCGGGCGGGGTGCTTCTGATCCAAGAGGCTGGCGGAACCGTGACGGACGGAGCCGGCAAGCCGTTCCGCTTCAACCAACCGCGGCCGTCGATGCAAGGCACGGTGGCCGTGGCGCCTGGGTCCGCCGGGCGGGTGAACGACCTCATCCGCACGCTGATGGCTCATCGCCGCAGCCAGACCCGGACCTAATCCCACGATCCGTTTCACCAATACGATACGAACGGAGGTCCAGCACCATCTTCCGGTGCGGAATACCCGCATCCATGAAGACCTCGCCAATCGCACGAAACCCCGCCCGCTCGTAGAAGCCGATCGCCTGGGTCTGCGCGGCCAATTCAACCACCGTGAGGCCGCGTTCGATCGCGGCCTGCAGCAAGGTCCGCAGCATCGCCCGCCCCAGGCCGCGCCCCCGCCATTCCTTCAACACCGCCATGCGGCCGATCTTACCCTCCGGTTGCAGGCGCGCGGTGGCGACCGCGGCGCCGGCTTCGTTCCAGGCCAGGACATGGAGACAAGCCGGGTCGAGGCCGTCCCATTCCAACTCCTCCGGCACGCCCTGCTCGCGCATGAATACCGCCTCCCGGATGGCACGAATGCCCGGCTCTGCCTCTGTCCATTGCACGATCGTGACGCGCGACTCCATCACACCGTCCCTTCCGCAAGCCCTTCCGACAACCGGCCCTTATTCAGCCGCGGGAGCGATGTCCTGCGCGCCGCCGTGCACGGCGTTGAATCCCGCGCGGCTGATGCCGACCCGGGCGTCGCCGAAGACCCGGCGGAACGTCTTGACCACGTCTTCGAACGGCGCCAAGCCAGTCCAGGCGCCCCACCCGTTGGCGTCCAACAGCATCGGCAACTTCGTCTGCTTGGTCCGGTGCCCCTCGCGACTGCCGTCGCCGAGAAGATAGTGATCGAGGATCACGCGGTCGCAGGCCGCTTCGAGTTGTCGCGCGAACGCCGACGGATCGTCCAGCGGGAGCAACGGGCTCACGGTGGCCACGGTGAATAAGCCGGCCCGCCGCAACGCGCGAAGCGCTGCGATCCGCGCCGCGGGCGAGTAGGCATGGCGAGGGAACGGCGGCGGCAGAGTCTCCTTGTCCGTCTCCACCGTGATATTGATCTGCAGCCGGCAACGCCGGTGCAGCGAGAGCAAGAGGGGGAGGTCATCGAGGACCAGCGGGGTATGAGATTGGATCACGAGCACATCGGGCGTCCGCGCAAGCATCTCCTCCAACAGCCGGCGCATTCGTCGCGCCAAACGCTCCTGCGGAGGATAGGGCTCGGTCACGCTGGAGAGAAAGATCCGCAGGGGCTTGGGGTGTCCGCGAACCGGCTCTTTCAACCGATCGTACTGGACCCGATAGGCCTCCACGAATCCGGTCTTCACGTCGAGGAAACGCCCCCACGCCCGGCCCTGCGTATGATGCGGATTCCATTGAGCATAGCAATAGAGCCCGCAGAGCGAGTTGCCGAGCGCGCAGCCGCGGTACAAGTTGATCGTGTGGGTGAAGCCCTCACCCAGATAGCCGCCGGTGGGATTCAGAATGGTTCCGGTGGGGATGTCCCAAATGTTCATCGCTGCCCGAGTCAGTCTAGCTGAGCCGGCACGGGAAATCAGCCTGCCTATGGTACTATCACATGACACGTTTTGATTGGGAGGTCACTCCATGCGTGTCGCGGTGTTGGGGACAGGGCTTCTGGGGCGGCCGATCGCCGAGCGGCTGAAGGCGACCGGCCATCAGGTCATCGTGTACAACCGCACCCGGACCAAGGCCGAGCCGTTGCGCGAGTTGGGAATCCAGGTCGACTCGCAGCCGGAAGAGGCGATCCGATCCGCCGAGTGTATTGTCCTGATGCTGGCCGACGCGGCGGCGATCCGCAGCGTCCTGCTTGCGGGCCCGACAAGGAAGGACCTCTCCGGCCGCACCGTCATCCAGATGGGCACCATCGGCCCATCGGAGAGTCAAGCGTTGCAGCGAGAGGTGAGCGCAGCCGGCGGCGACTATTTCGAAGCGCCGGTTTTGGGGAGCATCGCGGAAGCCAAGGCCGGGACGTTGCACGTCATGGTCGGCGGCAGCCCGGAGCAGTTCGCCCGGTGGGCGGCTCTGTTCCGCTCGCTGAGCCGCGGGCCCCGGCTGATCGGCTCGGTCGGCAAGGCCGCGGCGCTTAAGCTGGCGCTGAACCAGTTGATCGCCGCCGAGATCGCAGCCTTCGCCTTGAGTCTGGGGCTCGTGCAACGCCACGGGATCGATGTGGAGACGTTTATGGCCATTCTCCGCGAGAGCGCGCTTTACGCGCCAGCCTACGACAAGAAACTGCCCCGGTTGCTCCGTCGTGACTACGCCGATCCGAACTTCTCGACCCGTCACCTCCTCAAGGACGTCGATCTCTTTCTGGCCGAGGCGAGGGGCCACCAGCTCGACACGGGCGGCCTGGACGGGATTCGCCGCCTGCTGGAGAAGACGATCGGCCGGGGTCTGGACGAGGTGGACTACTCCGCCCTGTATGAGGCTGTGAACCCTGCGCGCGGGGATGGCGCGTAACCACGAGGACCATTCGGCATGCTCGACCAGCCCGTTGAACCCCATATCTTCATCATTTTGGGCGCGACCGGCGATCTGACGCGGCGCAAGCTCCTGCCCGCGCTGTACCACCTGCGGAACCAGGGAATCCTGGAGAAACGCAACACCTTGATCGTCGGGGCCGCGCTGCCCGAGACCGGGGAAGAGGGGTTCCGGCTCTGGGCCTACGAAGGGCTGCGCAAAGCGGGCTGGCCAAGCGATAAAGAGCTGCGCTCGTGGTGCGACGAGTGCCTCTACTATCACACGCTGCATCAAGGAAGGCCTGAGGATTATGAGGCGTTGGCAGTGTACATTCGACGGCTGGAGCGGACGCACAACATGCCCGAGAACCGCGTGTTCTACCTGGCGTTGCCTCCGGCCGCCGTCTCCGGCGCCGTTGAAGGATTGGACCAAGCCGGACTCCTCAAGAGCCACGGCTGGGTTCGGGTCGTGGTCGAAAAACCCTTCGGGCATGACTTCCACTCCGCCCGCGCCTTGAATACGTTGCTGCACCGGTACCTCGAAGAGCCCGAGATTTATCGGATCGATCATTACCTGGGAAAAGAGACGGTGCAGAATCTCCTGGCGTTCCGTTTCGCCAACCCGATCTTCGAATCGCTCTGGAACCGCAACACGGTGGAGAACGTGCAAATCACGGTGGCTGAAGATATCGGCGTCGAACACCGCGGCGCCTACTACCAGCAGGCCGGCGCGCTCCGCGACATGGTCCAGAATCATCTGACCCAACTCATGACGGTCGTCGCGATGGAGGTCCCGGTCTCCTTCGACGCCGGCGCGATCCAGACGGAGCGGCTGAAAGTCCTCCATTCGGTATCCCCCATTGCTCCGGAGAACGTGGTCTTCGGGCAATACGCCGCCTGGGAAATCGCGGGTCAGACGATCAAAGGCTATCGTGAAGAAGCCGAGGTGCCGGGAGATTCGCTGACCGAAACCTACGTGGCGCTGAAAGTCGATATCAACAACTGGCGATGGAAAGGCGTGCCCTTCTACCTGCGGACCGGCAAGCGCCTGCCGCGCAAGTTGACCCAGATCGCGGTGACATTCCGGGAAGCGCCGGCGCAGGTGTTCAGGTCGCTCGAACCGGGCAGCATCGCCCCCAACAAGCTGGTCATCACCCTGCAACCCAGCGAAGGATTCTCCCTCTGCTTCTCGGTGAAAAGCCCGGGGCGGCCGTTCCGCCTGACCGATCATGCGCTGCAGTTCGACTATGAGAAAGCCTTCGGCCAGCTCCCGGAAGCCTACGAAACCCTGCTCCGCGACGTGATGATCGGCGACCAGACGCTGTTCGTCGGCGCGGACTTCACCGAAACGGCCTGGCGCCTGTACGACCCGTTGTTGCAAGGCGAGAAGACCATCCATTTCTACACCGCCGGCACGTGGGGCCCCAGCGAAGCCGACAAGCTGATCGAACGGCACGGGCATCGGTGGCAGTTAGGGTGGTGAGTGAGCAGCGGGCAAGCTTGGAAGGAGCATTCATCGTTAGCCCTCAGACCCACCGATAAAGCGGTGGTCGTTCGATGCGCGCGCTGAGGGGCCTACCAAGCCTCCTCAGGGGAAAAGCGAGTACGCTCGGACCCAATGTGAAAAAACAACGGGCACCCAAGGAAGTTTTCAGGGCGCGATGTCGCGCGTGTTCAACGGGCATACTTTCGGATTGGGCGCGGTCTCGGTTTTGACAGGGAGTGGCGGGCGGACTACAATCAGGCTGCGTATGGGAACGTTCACGGTCAAATTCGTACTGAAGAACCCTGTCCAACCGGAGCAACGGCTCGAGCTCGAGGGGCTGGTCGACACCGGTGCGTTGTTTACACAGGTCCCGGTGGACCTTGCGCAAACGATCGGTATCGCGCCGGCCGGCACGCGCGCCGTGCGCTATGCGGACGGGACGAAAGACATTGTGCCTGTCGCAAAGGCGGACATCGCCATCAACGGCGTCGAGACTGCGACGTTGGTCCTCTGCGGAAAGCCGAATTCTCTCATCCTCCTCGGCGCCACAACGCTCGAAACGCTTGGGCTCGGCGTCGATCCTCTCCATAAGCGCCTCATTCCCATCGAAGCGCCGATGGCATGAGAGGCTGACGCCGGGCGACCCGTGTCACCCTCCGGTGCGTTGACACAACTGCCCACGGAACGTAGCCTGTCTTCATTTCCTGACGCACACAGAGGAGGGCCCCATGTCGCGGATCAAGGAATTGAGAGCGTCGATCGATAAAAAGCTGGACGCGTTGGAACATCAGGCGCTGGCGCTGGAGGCGCAGCTCACGCAGACAAAGGAGCAGGCGCTGGAGCGGCTGGAGCAGCGCAAGCAGCAGCTCCGGGACCTGCTCAAGCAAGTCCAGGCCGAAGTCCAGAAATCGAAAGAGGTCGCCGAGCAGGTGAAGAGGGAGGTCCAAGCCAAGCTCGACCATCTCCAAGTACAACTGTCGCTCGGCAAGGCGGAAGCCCGCGACGCCTTCGAGGAGCAGCGGACCAAGATTCTCAAGGCCTTGAGCGAATTCGAATCCATCGCGGACGAGAAATTGAAGGGGGCCGCGTTCGAGTCGGGCAAACTGTGGGAGGATCTCGTGGGTCTGGCCAGCACTCTTGAGGCTGAGTTTGAGGCGCTCAAAAGCCGGTTTGAGAGCGAGAAAGCGACGCAGCAGGCCAAGCTGGAGGAGAAAAAACAGGAGATCCTCGCCAAGCTGCAAGCCTTCAAGGACCAGTTAAAGGCCAAGCGCCGGATGGTGCAGGCCAAAGCCGACGCTTTGGAACGCGACCTGCGCGAGGGATTGGAACAGATCAAGCGGGCGTTGAGAAGCTTGTTCGAGTGAAGGAAGAGTGTGGAGGGCCGGGTCCTGTCACTGACCAGCCCAGCCGGCTTCGCACCCCGCCCGGTGTGGGGACCCCGCTCCAAACGGCTGGGCTCCCAGGTCAGCGCCACCCGCCATCCATATATGAACAAATGCCACAAGCTCGGAGGGGGAAGAGCAGGGAATCAGGCTGTAGTCGATCGAGGCGCGCGGTGAGAGATCCACCTCGCCACCTCTCGGAGAAAAGCAAGCTCGGGAGGAGCATTGACAGTTGTACTCGCAGACCGCGCACGCAAGAGCTAATCCAATTGTTAAATTGTAAATGTCAAGACTTCATCTCGCGGTCAATGAGTCCTCGCCTTCGTTGTTTATGCCGCGATCATCTTCTCCTTCGCCACGGGCACACTGTCCAGGAACGTCTGCATCGGGGTCTTGCCGTAGCACCACCGGCCCTGGTGGGGCCGGTGCTCGTTGTACGATGACTGTCACGAATCCATTTTTGTCCGCGTCAGTCACCTGCGTTCCTGGAAACTTCGGCTTCTGTAGCCACCCTGAGTAGTAGACGATGACGTTACGACCGGTCTTTTCGGCGAGCGCCTTCAGCCGCTCCCGACGGACAACATCGTACGTGCTGCCGCGTGCCTTGATTTCGTTGAGCAGGCTATGCCAAGTCGGCATCAGGTTTCGCCTCCAGGGGCTTCGTAGTCGTCTCGATTCGGATGAACACGTGCTCCCTTTGTTCGGACGCGACCTCCGTTTCAGACACCTGCAACCTCCCCCACGTGGTCTCAGTCAGGCCCATCTCTCGAAAAGCCTGCTTGATCTCTTCAATGGTTCGTATCTTCACGACATAGCCACCGGTCTGCCAAACTATTAAATCTGCTGCAGGCTGCTCGTGCAGCCTGGCACGGGAACCTACGCAGCCCAGTGGATGGCGAGTCTAAAAGGAAATCCGACACTTATCAAGAGATCGCGCCGCGGAGCTGTCCGAGATAGACTGCGAATCCCGCAGTCTATCCGGCGATCAGCCAGCAGGCTATCCCGGATCGATCCATTGGAATCAGAGGCGGCCTGCCTGTGGTGCACACGCAGACAGGTCCGCTGGGCAGTCTAGGCCGTTAGCATGAAAATGGGGATGGTGCATGGGGTCGCAAGAGTCGTGTTGTCACTCGCCGGCTTGCTTCTTCACGCATGCGTGTGCAGGATCGTGCAATCCGTACACATCGCCGATAGGAGGCGCGTAGGCGTACCAATGTTGTAATCGACAACGGTTTGATGCGGCAGGCTATGCGAGCCACCGGCCTCTCGACGAAGCGCGCCGTGGTCGAAAAGGGACTTCGTCTCCTGATTAGGGTCAAAGGCCAAGAGGGTCTTCGTCGTCTTCGCGGTAAGGTGGAGTGGGAGAGAGCCCCGGCGAAAGCCGTCAAGGTCGAATCAAGACAGCTTCATGATCGCTGCTCCACAATGATCGGAATTACGATCCGTTCGAGGAAGTGCTCGGTCTGTCTGTGATCCGCCCGTAAACCTTCTTCTCCTTTCCCGTACTCGGTCACGGTTCCGGAACGCCTGCACGGGCAGTTCATCGGCCTTGAAGAATATCCGCTCGCGACTACTTCACGATGTCGAGCAGCTCGACTTCGAAGATCAGCGTGGCGCCGGGCTTGATCCGCGGCGGTGACCCGCGATCCCCGTAGGCCAGGTTGGCGGGACAGATCAGGCGGCTCTTGCCCCCGACTTTGATGTGTTGCAGGCCCTCGGTCCAACACTTGATGACTTGGTTCAGGGGAAACGTCGCCGGCTCCCCTCGCTTGATCGAGCTGTCGAACACCGTACCGTCGATGAGCGTCCCGTGATAGTGGACCTTCACCGTGTCCGTCGCTTTCGGCGTCGCGCCGCTCCCCTCCTTCAGCGTCGTGACGATCGCGCCCGACTCGGTTTTCTTCGCTCCTGATTCCGCCGCCGCCTTCGCGAGGAACGCAGCCGCGGCTTTTTTCTCGGCCTCCGCGATCGCCGCCGCCCGCGTCTGTTGCAGTTGCTGAATCTTCGGGGTCATGGCCTGCAGATCGACTTTGCGGGGCCGTTTGAGGACGCCGTCCGTGAGACCGGCCTTGACGAACTCCAATTCGGCCTCGCTCAGCGAAAAATTGCCGAGAGATTCGCTGATGGCCAAGCCGATGGCGTATAAGGCTTTCTGCTCGTCGGTGGCGGGGTCCTGTCCGGCGGCGACGGCTGTAGAGGTTGCAACGTAGAGCAGGGTCACGATGCAGGCGGTGACGATGCGCATGGGTCGTCCTTTCTTGTGAGTGGGTTCGGTCACGAAGACACGCGGGTATCCTCTAGGACTATCACGACACCCGCGAAGATAAGATATGACACGTTCCGGCTCTCCCACAACATCTTTGTCGGGAACGGAAACCGCAGACGTTCTGCGTCGGCGGTCAGCGCTCGCAGCCTTCCTTCTCGGTTGATGCCCCCCGCTGCGTGTCTGATCGATTTCTCGCGAAGGACAAACAAGGTACCCCTCGGCGCCGTCTGTTTGATAGGAACAATGCGACTGTTTCTCGGCGCGGAAGGGACGGATGAAACGGGTTGGCTCGCAGGAGATCGGACTTGGTTGCGGCGTTCCGCTGGATGGAGTTGGGCCGTCGCTTGAACCGCCGAACGAACGTGACGATTTGCGTCGCTCGATAGGAATCCCGTCGCACGGCCGGCTTGTCTCGGATTTGACTCCGTCGGCTCAGCCGAGTCGAACCGGCTCGGGAGCGAGGGCGAGTGATTCTGTTGAAGGCCCGGCTTCTCCAGGCGCCCGCTCGATCGCAAACCGCTCCCGCCGGGTCTCGCCGCCATTCCGGCCTCGATAGACCAGTTCGTCCGTCTCGAGATCATACTCCGGAATCTCGGCGCTCTCCCATCGCTGCTCGAAGCAATGGGCCTAGAGCGTATAGAGGCCGTGGTCCTTTTGGTTGTGCCGCAGAACATACTCTGGCATGGTCCGGACATCCAGATCGGCATGGTAGTGCTGGAGCCAGAGGTAATCGCCGAGAATCACCATCTTGACCAACGGCGGCTCCGCGTAGAGCTTCAGTCTGACCGCCTTTCCCATCGCCTTCAGCCGCTTAAGAAGCTCAATGCTTTGCCGGACTTCTTCGCGAAAGGCGGCCAGCGTGTACTCGGGATGAGCGATGGCCTGGATGCGCGCTTGCTTCCTGGCTGTAGGGGTTCACCAGCAGAATTTTTCGCCCCGAGGCATTTGTCGAGCACCGACGCCAGATCTCCCACTTGATCCATAAAAGTGCTGTACCCGCTTGACCCCATGATCATGACGGTTCGGCCTGTGCTCCGTTCTTCCTTGAGTTTCCTAATGTGCCGCTCCGCCCCACGCGCGCGCTGCGGGAAGGACGAAACGAGGCCGGCGCCGATCGCCACCGCCATTTCCACCGCGACGAGGGAGAGCTTGCCGTGCTCGATCCAAGACCAGAAGGACAGGAACTGCCTGGCCCCTGCCGGGAGCAGAAGCGCAATGCCCGCGCTCAAGGTGACGACGACGATGTGATAGAGACTTCCTGCGGCGTCACGGAGGAATCCTCGGACCGTTGACCACGATGCTTGAAACAACGACTCACCTCTTTGTGCTTGTTGTGAGGGAACGATTCCCGCGGCCGCGTCGGGCTGGCAGGGCGAGCGATGGACGAATCCGCTTCGGGAGTATGCTCAGCGACGTGGGCTACGGCGGCATGGAAACAAAAAGATCGCGTCAGGCTCCGTGCTTACTGGGGGAATGCCGCCCCCCGACACAGGAGGTCTTCCGCGATCGAGTGCCACCCTAACACGAATGTACAGGTGAAGCAAGGAGCGCAGCGTTCGCGACGCGCGGCGACGGTCCGGAGAGCCCTGTTGTCGTCGTAGTCGGGAAACGGATCCGTGCCGGCAACCCATGCGGCGGTCGCCAAGGTCCTGTTTCAGGGAACTGAGATCTATGACGGAGCGGTCGCGCGGGTCGCTGTCCTACGCAAGGCCTCATCAACGAGGCTCAAGCTGAGCCGAAGACTGATGGACGGCAGAAACGCAACCTGAATGCCGGCGACATCGTAGATGACCGTTGGGACGAAGTGCTGTATGATCGCCAGCATCGGCCGCGAGTCAGGCAATCTCCTCGAGACGATGCGGCGACGGTCAGGGCACATTTTCGGCGCGCATTGGGCCTCGGCTGCGTCTTGGTCCTCTCAGCCCGTGCCGACTGGAAAGGAGGTGCGCGATGGCCTTGTACGCGTTCGACGGGACCTGGAATGCGGAAAAGGATGCGGGAGAGTACGGCAAAAACACCAACGTCGTGAAATTCCGCGACGCCTACGAAGGCCGATCCGAGTTTTACACGAAGGGAGTGGGGACGCGGTACGGAATCATCGGCAAGATCATCGGCGGCGCGTTCGGCGTCGGCGGCAAAGAGCGGATCAACCGGGCGGCGGAGCAACTGGCGCAGTACTTCGCTGACGGCGATCGCGACATCGACATCGTCGGGTTCAGCCGAGGCGCCGCGCTGGCTCTCCATTTCGCCAATACAATCGCGAGCCGCGGCGTGCGGGATCGGGACGACCGAGTGATCGAGGCGCGACCTGTGATCCGCTTTCTCGGTCTGTGGGACGTGGTGGCGGCCTTCGGCATCCCGATCGATCTCGGCATCCCGTTCAGCCGCATCAACTTGGGCTATCGCCTCAGCCTGCCGGGCAATGTGAGCCACTGTTTTCACGCGCTTGCGTTGGACGAACGCCGCCAGACGTTTCGCCCGACGCGGGTTCGCGGCGGTTACGAAGTGTGGTTCCGCGGCGTCCACTCCGACATCGGCGGCGGGAACGGCAATCTCGGGCTGAACAACATCGCGCTCCGGTGGATGCTGAAGAAGGCGCTGGCGGTCGGCTGCCCGATCAGCCGCGCCGCCGTTGTCGCGCTCGATGCGCTCGTCGATCCCCAGGCGAACATCAGCCGCAACCTGGACCCGATCAAGAACAGGCCGCGCGACGTGCGCGCGACCGATCGAATCCACTACACGGTGTCGCCCAGACCCGGCCACAACAACCCGCCGCCGGGCGCGCCGGTCGAGAGTCCGGGGGATGAAGCGGGAAGGCTCGCGTAGGCTAGCCCAGCTTCTCGATCCGGCGGCAGGCTTCCTCCAGATCGGCGTCCGTCTTCGCGAAGCTGAAGCGGATGAAGCGGTGCCCCTCGGGTCCCTCGAAGAACGCTTCGCCGGGCACGCCGGCCACGCCGGTCCGCTCGAGCAGGTGCATCGCGCGGTCCTTGCCTGTCGCGCCGGGCAGGCGCGACACGTCGGCCAACACATAGTAGGCGCCTTGCGGTACGGAGGGCGGCAGACCGGCCTTGCTCAGCGCCTGGCAGAATCGGTCCCGTTTCGCCTGATACTCGCGGGCCAAGCCCTGATAGAACGACGACTCCAATTCCTGAATGCCGACGGCCACGCCGACCTGGAGCGGCGCCGGCGCGCAGACATAGAGCAGATCGTTCATCGCGTTGATCAGCGAGGCCCACTTGGCCTGCGCGACGCTGTACCCGATCCGCCAGCCGGTGATGCTGAAGGTCTTGGAATACCCGGAAATCGTGATCGTGCGCTCCGCCATGCCGGGCAGCGCCCCGAGGCTCACGTGCTTCCGGCCGTCGAAGAGAAAATATTCGTAGATTTCATCGGTGAACACGAACAGATCATGGCGGCGGGCCAGGTCGGCGATCGCTTCCAGTTCTTGCCTGCTGAACACCTTGCCGGAGGGGTTGGCCGGCGTGTTCACCACGATGGCCGCGGTCCGGCTGGTGACGGCCCGCTCCACATCGTCCGGCGAGAAGGTCCGGTCCGGAGCCTGCGTGCGCACCACGCGGGGGATCGCTTCCACCGTGACTAGGGCACTGATGTGGTAGGCATAGTACGGCTCGAAGACGATGACCTCGTCGCCGGGATTGAGCAACGCCAGGCAGGCGCAGTGAAACGCGCCGGTGGCGCCGGCGCTCACGGTAATCTCCGTTTCAGGATCGGCCGTAATGCCGTTGTATTCGGCGAGCTTGCGCGCGAGGGCTTGGCGCAGTTCCGCGAGGCCGTCGTAACGGGTGTAGGTGTTGACGCCTTGTCGCATGGCCCGTTCGGCCGCCTCGATCACCAGGCTCGGCGCCGGGGTATCGCATACCCCCTGCGCCATGTTGATGCCTTTCACCCGCGCGCAGGCCGTCGTCATGGCCCGAATCTCCGATTGGGCCAGCCCAGCCATGCGCTGATTGCCTTCGCGCGCCATCCGAATTCTCCTTTGCGCCGACGCTCCGCGTCCTCCTTCCTGACATAGGCGCACGGAGAGGTCAAGCCCGGCCTCACGCGAGAACGGCTGCGCACTTATGAAGCGGGGGCGCAGGGTTCTTGGGCCCTGCGCCCCTCAGTAAACCGACAGCGTGCCGGCTCTTTACCTTCTCATGGGTTCGTCGAATGATCGATGCTATCTGTACGCGGGCTGGACCTTGCCGGTCCGGTAAGCGTGGTAGTACGTGAGGACTTTCTTGACGTAGAAGCGGGTCTCGCGGATCGGCGGCACCTGCTGATGCCGCTTCACCCGATATTCGCCGGCATTATACGCGGCCAGGGCCAGTGTCAGGTCGCCGTTGAAACGGTCGAGGAGATAGCGGAGATGCTTGGCCCCACCCCGGATATTTTCGACCGGATTGAAGGGATCGCGTACCTTGAGCGACGCCGCCGTGCGCGGCATCAGTTGCATCAGCCCCTGCGCCCCCGTCCGAGATACGGCGGCGGGGTCGAAGTCCGACTCGGCCTTGATGACCGCCCGTAGGAGGGCGGGATGCAACCGATACTGCCTGGCATACCAGGCGATGGCCTGTTCCAATTCGCGCTGAGAGAGGCGGGTTCGGATGGACATGGTTCCGAACGGAAGCGGTTGATAGCGTCGATCGGTGGGCACGTTGGTCAGGCTGAGCGTTCCGTCCGGCTGAAGAGCGTGATACACCTCGCTGGTCGCGGCGGGCGGCACCAGGACCATCACGCTCAACACGAGCGCGACATACCAAGCCCGGCCTATCCACCCGCGGCTGCTCTTGCCCGTCTTGTATGGAGTTGTGTTGCCCATAATCCCTCCGATACATGGGTCACTTTTCGCTGAGCGGCAGCTCCATGCGCTGCCACCCGGCGTAGGATCAGGTTCCGTGCCGAAACGACCGGAGGGACAAGAATGTCCAGCGCCGAAAAAACAGGATGTTGCGAAGAGGGGCTTCCCCTTCTTTCGGAGGAAGGCGTTTCGCCACAGGACCGCGTTTTGGCAGACGTGGGCGCAATCCTCGGCACCGCGAAACGGGGCACTCAGAAACGGTCAAGCCAAGGACGTGTTTCTTGGCGCACGTTCACTGTGCTACAAGTTCACTCGCTCTTCCGGCACCGAGAGAGGCACTCCATGATCAGTCGACTTCGTCTTGCGCTCCACTTGGTGATCTTGTGGTTACTGGTCGTGACCGGCGGCTGCGCCGAGTGGGCCTATCAGCGGATGAACGATCCGTCGCGGGATGCCTGGCAGCAGCCCAAGACGGTGATCCAGGCCCTGTCGATCGCTCCCGGCTCGCGCGTCGCTGATCTTGGCGCGGGCGGCGGCTACTTCACGTGGCGCTTGGCCGAGGCCGTCGGTCCGGAGGGCAAAGTCTACGCCGTGGATGTGGACGAGACCGCTCTACGCCTCATCGAGCAGGAGAGGGCGCAGCGCGGGGTGGCCAATGTCGAACTGGTCCGGGCGACGCCGACCGATGCCCGACTGCCCGTCGCCGGCGTGGATTTGATCTTCACCTGCAACACCTACCATCACCTCCCCGATCGGACCGCCTACTTTCAGTCGCTCGCACGTGCGCTGCGGCCCGGCGGTCGCATCGCCGTGATCGAGTACAAGGACAGCGGCTGGCTGTTCGGCCATGCGACGCCGAAAGAGACGGTGCTTCGCGAAATGGAAGCGGCGGGTTATCGCCTGATCCGGGAATTCGACTTCCTGCCTAAGCAGCACTTTCTGGTGTTCGGCCCGATCCGCTCATGAACCGGACGTCTTCAGCCGACCGCCATGAACCGGCTGGCCGGCGCCAAGTCGGCTGGTTCACCGCGACCTGCGTGCTGGTGAGCAACATCATCGGCGGCGGCATCTTCACCACGACCGGGTTCATGGCGCGCGACCTGGGCGACCCGGTCCTGATCCTGGCGCTCTGGCTGGTCGGCGCCGGCTTCGCCCTCGCCGGAGCGATGTCCTACGGCGAGCTCGGCGCGGCGCTTCCGCAGGCGGGCGGCGACTACGTCTATCTGCGCCGCGCGTACGGGCCATTGGCCGGGTTTCTGAGCGGATGGACCTCGTTTACCATCGGCTTCGGCGCAGCCATCGCGGCTTCGGCCGTGAGCTTCGCCTCCTACTTCCTGCGCGTCGCCCCGATCGCCGACGACAACGGGTGGGCGGCCAAAGGGCTCGCCTTGCTTCTGCTGTGGAGCCTGACCGCCGTCCATGCCGCCGGCGTAGGAGCCGGAGGGCGGCTGCAACGGGTGCTGACGACGACGAAGGTCCTCGCCATCCTTGGGCTGGTCCTCGGGGGACTTTCGCTCGGCACAGGCAGTTGGAAGAATTTCACCGTGCGGGCGCCCGACGCCGATCCCGGCATAGGCGCCCTGATGGTCGCGCTGATCTTCGTGATATACAGCTACCTGGGGTGGAACGTCGCGGGGTATATCGCGGGCGAAATCGCCGAACCGGGGCGGACCCTTCCCAAGATCATGATCGGCGGCACCGCCTTTGTGGGCGCGATGTATCTGCTGCTGAATCTCGTGTACCTGTACGCCCTGCCGGTCACCTCGCTCGCGCAACCGCCGGTGCTGCCGGTGGCCGAAAAAGCCGCCGCCGCCCTCTGGGGTCCGGCGAGCGGACGCTTCGTCGCGGCGCTGCTCTGCCTCTCGATCGCCGGTGCGGTGAGCGCCATGGTCTGGGCCGGTCCGCGCGTGTACTGGGCCATGGCGCGGGACGGGGTCTTCGCCTCCTGGTTCGCGGTCCTCGATGGAAGGACCGGGGCGCCCGTGCGGGCCATCCTGCTCCAGAGCGGCTGGGCCTCGTTGCTGATTCTCACGGGCACCTTCGAGCAACTGGTGATCTACAGCGGGCTGGTCCTTGCGGTGTTTATGGCCTTCACCGTCGGAGCGCTGATCGTGCTCCGACGCCGGCAACCGGACCTGCCCCGTCCCTATCGGGTGCCGCTGTATCCCGCGCTGCCCGGTCTGCTGGTCGCGCTCTCACTGATCATCGTCGGCTATAGCCTGATCCAACGACCGATCGAGTCCGCACTGGGCCTCGCGACGGTGCTGGCCGGTATCCCGCTCTATTTCATCTGGCGCACATCGCCGAAGCACGGATAGGCCGCGCCGCTCATCGCACGCGCCACAGCGGGAGTCGTCCGTTTGTTCCCCGATCAGCCGCTCCGAGACGGGCCGCCAGGAGTACAATAGAACCATGGCCACGGTGCGCGCCAAGGAACGGCAAGCCGAATTGCTCGCCCATCTGCTGGATGATGCGTTTCGTCTGTCCCCCGCCGGCATTCGCTTCGGGCTTGACCCCATGGTCGGCGTCATTCCCGTCGTGGGCGATCTCATTGCAACCGTATCGGGCGCGGTCATTCTGCTGATCGCCAGGCAGTTGGGGGGTCCAGATGGTCGTGTTGATCGGGATGGCCTTTAACCTGCTGCTCAACGGCGTCTTCAGTTCGATTCCCTTCTTCGGAGACGCCTATTCCTTCTGGTTCAAGAGCCATGCGAAGAACACCGCGCTGCTGATTCGCGCCATGGCCCAAGGAGAGCATGGGGCCTGCCGGATCGAGGCCCCTTCACTCACCATCGGTGATGTGTGTGTCACGCTCCTCTTGACCGGGCCGATCATCGCCCTGGTGGGATATCTCAACCTTTGGCTGTGGGAACGACAAGTCTCCATCCTGTCGTTCCTGTACTGAATGCGAGTCGTGTGCACGCTGCCCCGCGGGACGTATCGAGCCGGTCCGCCCGAGAGGACGGGAGCGAAGGTCATCGGGGCTTGGCTGTTGAACCCTGCACCTTCTGTTCGCCCGCGTGGTGGAGTCGGCCCGGTTTGGAGGCATGATAGTAGCGCAGCACTTTGCGGACATAGGCGCGGGTCTCGCGGATTTTCGGCACCTTGCCCCCTTTCACACGCTGCACGCCGGCGTTGTAGGCCGCGAGGGCTAAGGGTAGGTCGCCGTGGTAGCGATTCAGCAGACGGCGGAGTTGTCTGGCGCCGGCGCGGATGTTCTGGATGGGATCGAGCGGATCGGCGACGCGGAGGGAGGCAGCGGTCTTGGGCATGAGCTGCATGAGCCCGACGGCTCCCTTGTGGGACACCGCGTCAGGACGAAAATCCGATTCCGCCTTGATGACGGCGCGCAGCAACGCCGGATCGAGCCGATATTTTTTGGCGTACCAGTTGATAGCGCGACGCAACTCCGGTTTGGTGTAGCGCGGCCGTCCGTCCAAGTCCGACTGGGTCGGCACGGGGATCGCGAACACCAGCGCGCACACGACCAGCGACGCGCACAGCCCGTGCTGGAAACCTGTCCTGATGAGCCGACCTCTGGGATTCGGGGTTGCCACGCTCCGCCAATTGGCTGATCCGCTTCCGAGCTCCCTGCCTCGACAGCCACTCCCCATCCTCAAGATTCATGCCGATCCCGATTCCTAGGCTAACCTCCCGATCACGCTTGCGAAACCCCACCGCCTGGACGGCGCCGCCGCGTCGCGGATGTGCACGGAGCGACCATGGCGGAGACTTTTCCCCGTACACTTGTGCACCGAAGCCTTCCCCGAGAGGTGGGCTAGCCTCCACCCTCACGCCTCAGGCCTCTCGCTTTGGGCTGGAGCCGGGAGAGCCTTCGCCGCCTGCGCTCGGTCCTCGAGCCAGGTGGCGAAAATGAGCGCGCCGAACCCCGGCGCGAAAAACAGGACGCCGATCGTCGCGCCCACGATCGCGACGCCGAACAGCTCGTCGAGCGGTTGCCAGAGCGATTCCCAGGGAAGGTACAGTCGCTGGGCGGCCAGAATGAGGTCGGGGATCGGACGGAAGATCACCAAATACCCATTGCGCGCCAGTTCCACCGCCCACACGATGCTCGCCACGGTGTTCCACACGTAGCCGAATAGTCGGAGAGACCGAATCGTGCGAGGCATGCCCCGTTCTCAGTCCGTAGTCACATCTTCCCCCAAAGCTGTGCGAGCCGCTGCGCCCGCCCGCAGTTGAATTTGTAGAATTTGTAGCGGATGGGATTCTTCTTGTAGAAGTCCTGATGATAGTCTTCGGCCGGATAGAACTCCGAGGCCGGGACGATCTCGGTGACGATGGGTTCTTTGAACGGCTTGGTTGTTTCCACCGCCAGCTTCGATTCCTCCGCCAGCCTGTGCTGCGTCTCGTCATGATAAAAAATCGCGGAACGGTACTGATGGCCTTTGTCACAGAACTGCCGGTCCGGCGTGGTGGGGTCGATGTTCCGCCAAAATACCTGCAGGAGCTTCTCGTAGCTCACCCGTGAGGGATCATAAACGATCTCGACGGCCTCGGCATGGCCGGTCCCGCCCGCCGACACATCCTCGTAACTCGGATGGGCTTGTTGTCCGCCGGTATAGCCCGACGTGACCGAGACGACGCCCTCCACTGCCTCGAATACTTCCTCCATGCACCAGAAGCACCCGCCGGCAAAGGTGGCTTTGGCTAATTGGGTCGCCGCCTGTCCGCTGAACGATCCGGCGACAAGGGCCGCAACGATCGAGAGTCGGAGCAGTGACGGGATCTTCATGAGTCTCTTCCCTCCCTCGTCTGGTTGTCGAAGGTCGAAGGCTTCGCTTACACTCCGGTTCGCTGTTTACGGACCGCCCGAACGGTTAGGATCTCCCCAGTGTGACGACGATGGTCTGCTCCTTTTGCCCGCGCAGCACTTTGACCGCCACTTTCTGGCCTGGCGTCGTCCGCTCGATCAGATAATTTTTCAACTGGGCGCCGGCGGTGATCTCGGTCTCGTCGATCGCCAGAATGACGTCGCCTTTCTGGATGCCGGCGTCGCGCGCCGGCCCCATCACCTCGGAGGCCGCGACCCGCCACCGGGTGCCCATCTGAACCGCCGTCAGACCGATGCCGAGCCGCGAGAACGCCGGCTGTTCGCCGCGAATCAGGGCCGTGACCACACGGTGCGCCAACGGCCCCGGCACGGCGAAGGCGAATTGGCTGCAGCGTCCCGGACCTTCCTCCTTGTCCGTCTCGATAATGGCATGCATGACGCCAACCAACTCGCCCTGCTCGTTGAACAGCCCGCCGCCGGAATTTCCGCTGCACGCCGCGAGCGCGAGCTGCATCAGCCGGCCTTCCGCCGTCGGAAGAAAGGTGTTCGGGTTGCCGATCCGACCGAACCCGAAGGCCGGGCCCCACCCCAGCGGATAGCCGATCGTCAAAACGGCGTCGCCGGCTTGAGGCTCGCGTTCCGCAAAGCCCACGTTCGGCAATCGGTCTGCGCCGTCCGTCAGACGGTAGACCGCGATGTCCAGAAACGCGCTGACCCCGACCAGCTTGGCCGGCAATTCCTCGAGGTCCGCCGTCAGCACCCGGATCTCCTCCTGCACGAGGCGCTTGCCCCGGTCATCCCGTTCGACCGCATGGTGCGCCGTCACGATGTAGCCATCATGGAGATGGATGCCGCTGGCCTGCATCACAAAATGCCCCTTACCGGTTTGCTTGAAGGTCTCGTGCTCCGGCGAAAAGAGTCCGACCGTGGCCCGTTTCGCCAACTCGATCCCGCTGGCCGTTTCGGCGGACGCCATGCCAGCCCCGACCTCGCCCATGCTCACCACGACCGCCACGCATCCCGCCGCCAGCGCCCGATTCCACACGCTGCTCATGCTTTCCTCCGATTCAGATGCCGTCCGATCATGTCGACGACCGCCTGCGGCGTGCGCGCCGAGCGAACCAGCTTGCCGCCGAGCTTCGTGAACATCTTCTCCTCCAACGGATCTCCGTTCAGCAGGATCACCGGCTTGCGCGCCTTCAGAGCCAGCGCCACTTCGGAAATCGTCCCGGGCCCGCCTGGCCCGCAAGCCACCACCACATCGCTGGAGAGGACGTTGATGTTGTTCCTGGCGTTGCCCATGTCGGTGACGATCGCCACGTCCACGAAGCGCGACACGCGCGTGCCGGCCGTCGGCAGGACCCCGATCGTCAAACTGCCGGGGATCCGCTTCGCTCCCCGGTTCACCGCGTCCATCACGCCGGCGGCGCGCCCGCCGGTCAACAGGACCCACCCGTTGCGCGCGACCCCTTCTCCCAGCTCCATAGCCGACCTGAGCTGCGCGCGAGAGGCCTTGCCCGGCCCCATGACGCCGATCACCGGTCTGCGCCTCACGACGGCGACCACATGACGTGGACCTCGCGGTGCCTCGGCCCGTCCAGCTCCACCAACAGCACCGATTGCCACGTCCCCAACGCCAGCGTCCCGTCCCGGATCGGCAGGGTCAGCGACGGTCCCAGAATCGACGCCGCCATATGGGACCAGGCATGAGCCGGATCATGCGCATGCCGAAACCGGATCTTCGGGATCATCTGCTCCACCACATCGAGCAAATCGTCTTCCGTTCCCTCTCCCACTTCGCCGGTCGTGAGCGCCGCGGTCGTGTGCGCGAGGAACAACGAACAGAGGCCTTCCTGCAGCTTGGCGTGCCGGATCAGCTCGTTCACGCGAGCGGTCAGATCGACGATTTGCTTGGGTCGCGACGTCGCAACTCGAACGACGTGTCCCATCTCGGTTCTCTGGGAATCGGGACGGTCAGCCGGAGGTAACGCGCGAACGTATGGTGGCAGCTTTGAGCGGGAGGGTCAACCGGTCGGCTGCCGGCGAAGCAGCAGACAGTCAGAATCTCGACGAGGTCAGCGTCACGTCGGCGCGCGCCCACGCCTTCTTGAATCGCTCCTCCACAGCCGCGGCTTCGTCCGTTTTGTTCTGCTTCTTCAAACTCTGGGCCAGTCCGAACAGCGCCCAGCCGTTTTCCGGATGTTGCGCCAGGTCCTCCCGGTAGATCCGCTCCGCCTCGGCCGGGCGGCCCGCTTCGAGCAGGACGGCCCCCAATGAATGGCGGACCGGATAATGCCAGAGCGGCGGTTCATAGTAGCGCAACGCATCTTCCAGCTTGATCGCCGCTGTCAAGCGCGAGACGGCTTGCTCATGATCGCCGCGGCGAGCGGCGATCTCTCCTGCCAGGACTTCGTCGGCGATCCGCATCAGCGTCGCTACCTGACTCCCGCCCAGGGTCCTGTCTTTAGGCATGGACTTGGCCATCTCAGCCAGCCTCGTCCGTTCCGCATCCGCTTCGTCGAACCGACCCGTGGCCGCGTAGGCCAATCCGCGCGCGTAGCGCCAGATCGCCGCCGTATACACCAGCTCGGCCGGAGGCGGCGGGACGGCCAACACGTCGTTCCACTTGCCGAACCGGGCCAGCGCAAAGAGCAGCGTAGGGGTGAACTCTTCCATCGACGGATCTTTGCGCGCCTCGTCCCACGAGACCACTCGATGGAGATCGCGGGCGGCCTGGATGGCCTCCCGGCTCCGACCTTCCATGGTGAGCGCCGCCCAGAGGAAGTGGAGATTATGCGGATAGTAGCCCGTCGGATAGATGCCGGTGAGGTGCCGGTGCTTCAAATAGGCTTGATCGACTGCGGCTGCATGCATGTTCCGCTCCGCCGCTTCCCGATACCGGCCCAGTCGCAGATAAATGTGGGCCGGCATATGGACGAGATGGCCCGCACCCGGGACGAGCGCCGGAAGCCGCTCGGCGCAGGAAAGCGCGCGTTCCGGCCTCGGCGATGCCTCGACCGCATGGATGTAATAGTGACAGGCCCCCGGATGGTCAGGGTTCAGCGTCAAGACGCGTTCGAGGGTCGCCACGATCTCTTCCGTGTTTCCCTTGGGTTGGCCGTCGGGGGTCCAGAAGTTCCACGGCTGCAAGTCCATCAGCGCCTCGGCGAAGAGCGTCCCCGCATCGGTGTCATCCGGGTACCGTTTCCAGACCTCCCGCATCGCATCCGCGTAGGCTTGATCCAACGTCTCCCGTTTTGCGTTCGAATCCGGCGAATAGCGGGTGGCGAGCGCCTCGATGTAAGCGCGTTCCTTGGGGCCGGCATGCTCGCGTCGAGTCAGGGCCTGTTGCAGGGCGTGATACGCGCGGCGTTCCTGTTCCTTGTCCATCGGCGCGTTGATGTTCGGCCCCAGCGCCAGCGCGACACCCCAGTAAGGCATGGCCGCGGCGGGATCGTGCCGCGTCGCTTCCTCAAACGAGTGGATCGCCTCCTCGTGATTGAAGGCATACACCAGCCGCAGGCCTTGATCGAAATACTGCTGGGCCTTCTGCGAAGGCGTCGTGATGGGATGGTGGAGGCTGCCCAGATTGTCGTACAGCGGCACTGCGGGGGACACTTGACCCGACACGGTCTGTCTCGCGCTCGAACACGCTCCCGAAGCGAGCGCCACGATCAGGACGGCCAAAAGCCCCCACGCCGCAGATCGAGACGCCGCACTCACCATCCTCATGACGACACGCCCGCTCAGGCTTCCGCGGCGGCAGGCTCTGCGACGCAGTGCCGAGGCCCGGCCGACCGTGCCGCCCGGTTCGCAGGCCTTCGGGTCCCCACGGAGTCGGGCGGCGTCGCGCGTATCGACGCCGTGTCCAGTTCGTCGCCGAACTGGACGAGAACTCCTTGCTGCGAGCGGATCATCGCGTTGAGGTCTCCAACTCGCGCGGTGATCTGCGCCAACTCCCGCTGCTGAGCCGCGACCTGCTCCCGCAAGGCGATCACCTCACGGACGAGGTCCTGAACCCGAGCGTCGTCACTCCTCGACGCATGGATGGCTTGCGCCTGCTCCATGAGCCGCCGCGCCAGACGACGGCCTTTCTCCGTGATGACGCTCCGCATACGATCCAGCTTCGGTGGCATCTCTGCGAACCTTTCCTTGACGGCCGACGTCCACCGCCGCGCCGCGGCGGCCATCCGCACCCGGCAGATCCCCACCGCGCAGCGCAACGCCACCCACGCTGACGCGCATCGTGGAGCGAGGTGTTCCCGAATCTTCCGAACGATCGTGCGCCCGCGGGAGGCCCAGGCGGCGAGATGCCGGGGCCACCGAGCGACCTGCCCGATCCACTCGCGAGCGGCGGCCGTTCTCTGCTCCAGTTTCAGCAAAATGATGGTTCGCGCGAACGGATGGCGTCCGGGCATCGGGCGGTCCGCAGGAAGAATCCGGATGAGTTTCACGGGAGCCTCTTTGAACATTCGCGCCATGACGGCACCTCCAGTGCGGCGAGCGTTTCAGGGGAGCCCCGAGGCCGCCGCTCACGTCGGAAGATGGTCGAGATGAGTCTGAGCCGGTCAAGAATCGAGGAACACGGCGGAGAACAGACGCCCGAACGGCGGGTCATACCCATGACGAAAGGTCTCAGGAGCGAAGAGACGGCGACGGGCTCGAACGGTAGGGGTCATGATTCCCTTAGAAAATAGCGAATAGCGAACAGCAAATAGCTCTATGCCATTCGCGGCTGGCTGTCGGCTCTATTTTCATCTTGCTGGGGCACCCATTGCGGGTACCCGTTGCTCTTTTCCTGCAACGGGTGCAAGCAACGGGTCAAACAGGGTAAGCCCAAAGCTCATGAAGACTGTGTACTCTTGCCCGACGCCATTAGTCAATGGGAATACGGTAGGAGACGGAGAGGCGACAAACGGGAGGCAGGGCCGGCCGCTTCAATGCAGTCGAAGCGGCCGGCTTCGCGGCGCACCTACTGCACTACTGCACTACTGCACTACACACAGTTCCGGCACTTGCGTGCACGCCTCATCCGGTAGCGGCGCGGGCACAGGCCTGGGAGGCCCAGGAGGCGTGAACGGCGGGCCCTGGGCAATGACCGGCGTGGCGAGAGTCAAGACCGTCAGAACGGCGAAACCCAGAAGTAGAAGTCGGTTCATTATGACACCTCCCTTGTTGTGAATTGCCACGGGAAGCAGATTGGCAAGGATTGTGCCGTCGCGGCAGCCGTGCCGATTGAGCGCGGTCTTCAGAACTCGACGCGGTTCCGAGGAGTTACAGCACTGTCGACCCTAGGTATAGACGGGACTCCGGCGGACGCGTAGTTACGGTGAAGGAAGGACCCTACACGGCTGAACAAGATGATTCTCTTGGAAGGCTTTCAGACTGTGTGTGATCAGAACCGGGTCACGCTGGAGAAATTGAAGTCGCGAATTTTCATGGCGGGCACGAGCAGCTTGCCGGTCTCGGTGGTAACCGCCTCCTCAGGCACGGTGAACGCCTCGATCTCATTGAAGGCCCGCAGCGGACTGTCATGGAACCGGAAGTTGCGCACCGCCGTCGTGATCCGGCCGTCCTCGACCAGAAACGTGCCGTCCCTGGTCATGCCGGTCAGGGTCAGGTCGGTGGGATTGACGGTGCGGATATACCAGAAGGTGGTGACCAGCACGCCGCGCGCCGTGCTGCGGATGAGGTCTCCGACGCCGGCCTTCGCCCATTCGTCGCCGGAGAGCAGCGGCGATTCCAGCGTCGCGATGCGGTCGACGCCATGCTCCTTGGCGGTGAACCGATCGTACGACAGTTGCCGGAGCACGCCCCCATCGATCCACGTCGAGTTGTTCACCGGTAGGCCTTCGCTTGTGAATCCGTAGCCGAGCAAATCCGGATGGTCGGGTCGGTTCTTCAGCGACAGCCGCGGATCGACGATCCGTTGGCCCAGCTTGCCGCTGAACGGGCTGGTTCCTTTATAGAACGCCTTGGCGTCCAGCATCCAGATGAACCAGGTCAGAAGGCCGGCCACCGCCGGCGCTTCGAGAATGACCGTGTAGCGGCCGGCCGGCATCTCTTTCGCCTCGACGGACTGTTTCGCCTTGTCGATGGCGAACCGTGTCCGTTCGCGCACGGCAAGCCGATCGATCGACCGGTGCGCCGCCGATGCCCAGCCGGTCGCCTCACCCTCCTGCGCCGTCAGGCTGAATCGGGCCTCGGTCCGTTCCTCGTGGGCGAACAGGCCGTTGCTCGCGGCCACGCCGACGGCCGCGGCGCAGGACGAGACGATGCCGGCTGCTGTGAGCCGCTCGGCTCGGCACAACTCGATGGCTTGTCTCGCGTGGGCCAAGCGGCCGGACGGGCCGGCGGCCGCCGTTTCCGGCCGAGCTGTCGGCACCGTCGGGTAGGATTGCGGTTCGACCGGCGGCAGGTATTCGGGGTCTTCGGGAGCGACCCGCGCGAGCCGTTCGGCTCGTGTAAGCGCCTCTTGGACCGAACCAGCGGTCAGGTCCGTCGTGCCGGCGGTTCCGTGCCGTCGGCCGAACGCGACCGTGACGCTGAAGGAGATGCGCCGGGTGTCGACGTTCTGGATGACCTGATTGTTGGCGAAACGGACGGTGCCGCCGTGCTGGTCTTGGAGCGCGACGAAGGTCTGATCGCCGCTCGAACGCTTGAATACCAGGTCGGCGAGAAAACGGAATTCATCCCGGTCGGTCAGTTTCGGCGCAGCGGCCGAGCCCTCGGTCATGGTGCGGCCTGTCCCCGAATCACGTTCACGTTCCGAAAGCGCGCATGCGCGGCGGCGTGGGTCATCCAGCCGGACTGGCCGGGCTGACCTTTCCCGCAGGTGATGAAACCGTACCGGCGGCGGTGCGAGCGATCCGCCACGCCGTCGCACCTGCTCCAGAACTCCGGCGTGATGCCGTAATAGATCACGTCCCGGAGCATGTGGGCGCGCCGGCCGTGCTCGATGAGCCAGAAGGCGTCGCCGCCGAACTGGAAGTTATACCGCCGCTGGTCGATGCTGTAGGAACCATGCCCTTCGATGTAGATGCCGCGTTTCACATCGGCGATCAGATCGTTCAACGAGGCCACGCCCGGCTCGAGCCCGATGTTGGCGATCCGCACGATCGGCACGCTGCCCCACCCGTCCGCCCGGTTCGACCCGCGCGAACGCGGCTCGCCGATCTTGGGCGCCGTCTCGCGGTTCGTGCAGTAGCCGACGAAGATCCCTTCGCGCACGATGTCCCACTGCTGGCAGGCCACCCCGTCGTCGTCGTATCCCGTGGCGGCGAGCGTCTCCGGTTCGGTATTGTCGGCCACGAGATTCACGTGGGGCGACCCGTAGCGGAAGGCGCCGCGCTTGTCGGGCGTGAGAAAACTCGTCCCCGCGTAGTTCGCCTCGTAGCCCAACGCGCGATCCAGCTCGCTGGGATGGCCGCAGGATTCGTGGATGGTGAGCGACAGGTGCTCCGGATCGAGCACGAGATCGTAGCGCCCCGGATCCACCGGCGGAGCCTTGACTTTCTCCACCGCCTGCGCGGCGATGCGCGGCGCTTCGGCCAAGAAATTGGCGTCGGCGATCAACTCATAGCCGGTGCGGAGGTGCGGCGTGCTGAAACTGCGCGAGGCGAAGCGCCCGTCGTGCACCGCGGTCGCCTCGAAGTCGCCCTGCACCGCCAACAGATCGAACTCCAACCGCGAGCCCTCGCTGGAAACAAACAACTTGAGATCGCGACGGGCCCAGAGGTTCGCGCGGCTGCGGACGACGCCGGGCTGCCGGTGGACGTACTCCATCACATCGAGCAGCAGCGTCGTCTTGTCTTCCAGCGGCACGGAGAACGGATCGATCTGCCGAGGCGTGATCACCCTGTCTCGATGGACCGGCTCGTCGGCCAGGCGCACCGGCTCGCTGAGCAGATCGGCCGATCCCTTTGCGATTTCGATCGCCAGCTTTGCAACCCGCGGCACCTCCTCCAGCGACAAAATCGAGCTGGCCGCAAACCCCCAGGCCCCGCGGTAGAGCACGCGCACGCCGAAGCCGCTGTCGCGGCCGTCCCGAATCTTCGCGATCCGCCGATCCTCGCCGTGGACGGTCTGCATCGCGCTGTCGAGGATGCGGATGTCGCCGTACTCCGCCCCGGCCGCCCGGACGCGTGACAAGGCCAATTCAGCCAGTTCATCCCAGTTCAATGCCTTCATGGTTCTGTATCCAACGCATAGTCAGAAGATCTGGCCAGGGCGATTAGTATACCAGTAATTCATGACCACCAAGTGGCCACCCTGGAGCATGAAAATGCGGGTGGCACCGACCTGGGCGCCTGTCCGCGCGCAGCGGGGTCCCTCGGGTACCCGCCCGGCGGGTGTGGGCGGGGTGTGAGCTTGCACCCGTTGCAAACGGAGAGGAGCAACGGGTACCCGGCTGGTCGGTGACAGGACCCGCATTTTCATACCAGTCTTCGTGGTCCTTGGGTTCGCCATAAAATGTCCCTGGCACGTAGCGAACAGCTAACAGCAAGCAGCGCGGAGCTACTCGCTGTTGGCTATTCGCTGCTCGCCATCTTCTACACGGGTCGATGGGGTAGGCTAGACGCCCGTTCCCATCCGGGTGGCGTCGACAAACTGCTCGGTCGAGTCGTCGATGGCCCGACCGTGGCGGCCGGGGGGCGGCAGAATATACAGGAGTTTGGAATCGACCTTTCCATGAATCGCCTCGGGCAGCTTCATCTCGTACGCGACGGGGCGCTGGTGGTCGGCGAGCTGCAGCTTGGGGTTGTACACGCTGTTGAACTTCCACAGCATCTTCACGAAATTCGTCTGGCCGCGCAGCAAATGGCCGGCCGCGATCTTGGCGGTGGACTTGAGGGCGGTCCAGCCCAGGTGCTTCTTGTTCAGCACCTGTTGAGTCTTGACCAGCTCCTCGTAAAACTCGGGGAGCGGCAGCCGCGTCGGCAACACCGCATGCTGGATGTCGAAGAGCCGATAGTCCCGCGTCTGGAACTTCCGCGTTTCGGTGCGCCAGCTCTCCGTTCCCGGATAGGGGGTGTTGACACTGATGTTCACGATTTCCGGAATTTCCAGACACCATTCCCGGATGACCTCGAACCGTTTCCGATCCCAGCCGGGATCCGCGATCAGGTTGATGGCGACCGTGATGCCCAGCGACCGGGCGAACTCCAGCGCCTCGAAGTTCTTGCCGAGCGAGATGCGCTTGCGGTGCATTTTGAGGCCTTCTTCGTCGATCGCCTCGATGCCCAGAAACATGTATTGCAGCCCCAGCCTCTTCCAGAACTGGAACACCTCCTTGTTCCGTAGCAGCACGTCGCCGCGCGTTTCCAAATAGTACTGCTTCTTGATGCCCTGTCGGGCGATTGCCTCCCCGATCTCGAATCCATGTTTCGCCTGGATGAACGCCACATCGTCGACGATGAAAATGCCCGGCTCCTCGATCCGTTTAAGATCCTCGACGGCCCGTTCCGGGCTGACGACGCGATAACTCCGTCCGTAAAAGGTCCAGGCGCTGCAGAAGGAACAGTCCCAGGGACAACCGCGCGCGAATTCGATGGAGGCGCAGGGGTCGAGTACGCCGATGAAGTACTTGCGGCGATGGCGCAGTAGATCTCGGGCGGGGCGCAGGTGATCGAGGCTCTCGACAAACTGCGGCGGCAACCCTTCACCGGACTGGGCGACGATGCCGGGCACCTTGGCGACGGCGCGACGATCGTGTTCGACGGCCAGCAGGAGCTTGGTGACGGCGGCCTCACCCTCCCCTTTCAGCACACAGTCGATGGCCCCCGCTCCGTGCTCCAGAAATTCTTGCGCGATAAAGGACGCGCTGTGACCTCCGACGAAGAAAAAGCAGTCGGGCAGTTTCTGTTTGGTCAATTTGGCCAGGTCGACGATTTCCGGCACGTTCGCCAGATAATTGCAGGAAAAAGCGACGACGTCGGGGCTCCACTCGTCGAGCAGCCTCACGTAGTCGCGGTGCGTCTCCACCTGCAGATCCAGCAGCCGGACGTCGTAACCGGCCTGTCTGGCGGCCTGCGCGACCAACTCCAGACCGAGCGGCTCAAGCCGCAGATAGATCTTGGTGTACATGAGCGGACCGGGATGAACCGCGAGGACTTTCATGCGCCGAGACCTTTTCCTGGAGACCCGATACGACCGGGGACTTAGGGGGATGATCCTGCCAGACCCTGCCGATTTGTTCAACTGACAGATCGCCGGGTCTGTCGTTGGTCGTCACAGTAGGAAATTTCTTACACAGCCTTCGTGGGCCTTCGTCTCGCCGAACATAGGGCAGGAAAATAGTGATTGGGCGAGAGGCACGAGGCGAGCGACGAGGGGTTTAAACGTCTATTTTTTTCCTGATCAGTAGCCGATTTTCTCCCAGAGCCGATCCGGTTCCGGCGCCGGGCTGCGATGACACACGGCCAGCGCCAGGTCGGGACGATCGGTAAAGAACCCGTCCACGCCGAACAGATGGAGCGCCAACAGTTCCCACCGGTCGTTGACGGTCCAGGAATGGACTAAGAGGCCGGCTCGGTGGGCTTGGCCCGTGTACCAGGGCCAGGTCGTGAGGTAGCGCACCGGTGCTGCGCCCCGATCCCAGCGCGGGCTGAGCGCATGACGAAGGCCCCAGGTCCCGATCCCGGACGCCGCCGCCCTCGCCTTCTTGAACAGCAAGTCCCATCCTTCGCGGGCGATCAGCGTTTCGTCGATCAGGAAGACCCTGGGCACCTGAGGCGCCAGAGCTTGCAACCGGGCGAGGCTGTCGAGCTCGAACGACTGGAGGATCACGCGCGATTGCGGACCGGCGGCCGCCCGATCGATCCACCCCTGCGCGGCAAGCGTCTCGATCAATTGCCGCTCGATCTCAGGATAGCGGTGCGCGGATTTGGTTTCGATGTACAGGCCCGGGCGCCGGTCTTCGCCCTCGGCGATGGTGAGCACCTCATCCAGCCGCAGGATGCGCAGGCCGCCAAACGCCGGCCGCGCTCGTTTCGGAAACCGCCGGTTGAACCACGAGCCGGCGTCCAGGCGCTGCAGCTCTTCGAACGTAAAGGAGCCGACCGGCGCTTGCTCGCGGCCGGGGAAAATTTCGGCCACGTTGGTGGTGCGGGACAAATCGTCGTCATGGAAGACAACGAGCACGCCGTCACGGGACCGTTGGAGATCCAGCTCCAGATAATCGGCGCCCATCTCGCGAGCGAGCAGATACGCGGGACGAGTGCCCTCCGGCGCGTAAAAGGATGCGCCTCGGTGGGCGATGACGGCGGGATGGGGAATTCTTAGGGCCTGAGCCAACCGTTTGCCGCGCGAGGGCGCGCTCAGCGCCGCTCCCAGCGCCAACGAAACCCCAGCCAGGGCGAGGGCGCCGAGCGCGATGGTCAGCCACAGTTTCATAACGTGTTCCGTGCGACCTTCTTCCTCTTCCGGTAGAGAAGCGTCAACGGATGGCTTGGCTTCGCGCCTTCGATTCGCGTACCATCACAGCCCCATGCTTCCGCCCGCACCATCCATGCTTCCGCCGGAACAGACCGCTCGCCAGCGTATGATGGATTTGCTCCTCGACGCGCGGCTCACGTCACGGCAACTGGCCCAACTGGTCGGCATCTCCGAACGCCAGGTCGAAGAGCATCTGACCCACATCGTGAAAACCGTCGCCCGCGATCGGTCGCGCCGCTTCATGCTGGAACCGTCCGCATGCCAGGATTGCGGCTATATCTTTCGGGACCGGTCGCGTCTGACCAGACCGAGTCGTTGTCCCCGCTGCCGGAGCGAGGCGATCACGGCCCCGCGGTATGGAATCGACCTTTCGGCTTCCCGCACCGGGACCCGGCCCAAGGGTTTGTAATCCCGCCCGGTCGGACTCACCAATAGGATGATGGAATTCGCTTGGTCCCTTCGATTCCTTCCGCTACCCTTTGCTGAGACTTTGCACCTGCGAGAATCGCGACGCAGGCTTCGGCCATGGGATTCAACGCTGACCTCCACAACTTCACCCCCGCCGATTTGAAGCGGGATCTGTTCGCGTCGATCGTCGTGTTCCTGGTGGCGCTGCCGCTCTGCATGGGCATTGCAGTCGCCTCCGGCGCGCCGCCGGCGACCGGCATCATCACCGGCATCGTCGGCGGGCTCGTCGTCGGGTGGCTGTCGGGCTGTCCGCTGCAGGTCAGCGGGCCGGCGGCCGGTCTGAGCGTGATCGTCTATGAGCTGATCCAGACCCACGGCCTGGAGAAGTTGGCCGTGATCGTCCTGATGGCCGGCGTCATTCAGATCGCGTCGGCCTGGCTCCAGTTGGGACAATGGTTCCGGGCCGTCTCTCCCGCGGTGATCCACGGGATGCTGGCCGGCATCGGCGTGCTGATCTTCGCCAGCCAGTTTCACGTCATGATCGACGACACGCCGAAAGGCAGCGGGATCGAAAACATTCTGACCATTCCCGCCGCCGTGTGGAAGGGGCTCGTGCCGGATCACGACGTCGCCACAAACCATCACGTCGCCGCGCGGATCGGAGTGCTCACGATCGGGGCCATCGTCCTTTGGAATCTCCTGGCGCCCAAGAAGGCGAGAGCCATTCCCGCGCTGTTGATCGGCGTAGCGCTGGCCGCCTCGGTCTCGACGATGTTCGATCTCCCGATCAGCCACGTCAAGGTCCGCGACGATCTCCTGAGCATCATCCAGTTCCCGACGGCCGAGAACCTTCGCCATCTCCTGGACACCGCGACGCTGGCGGAAGCGCTGGCGCTCGCGCTCATCGCCAGCGTGGAAACCCTGCTGTCGGCAACGGCGGTGGACCACCTCCACACGGGCCGCCGCACCCGCTATAACCGCGAACTGTTCAGCCAGGGCGTGGGCAACATGCTCTGCGGGCTCCTCGGCGCGCTGCCCATGACGGGCGTCATCGTCCGCAGCGCGGCCAACGTCCACGCCGGCGCCCGGACCCGCGCCTCCGCCATCCTTCACGGGACCTGGCTGCTGCTCTTCGTCTCGTTTCTTCCCTTCATGCTTCGTCTGATTCCTACGGCGAGCCTGGGCGCCGTGCTGGTCTTCACCGGCTACAAGCTCATCAACGTCGGAGCGATCCGCGAATTGAGGACGCACGGCCGAAGCGAGGTGTTGATCTACGCGGGGACGCTCGGCACGATCGTGGCGACCAATCTGCTGACAGGGGTGCTGGTCGGCGTAGGCTTGGCCGTCGCCAAATTGATTTACACCACGCAGAACCTCGAGACGGAACTCTCGTCCGATGTCCGCACCGGCGCGTTGACGCTGGATCTCAAAGGCATCGCCACGTTCGTGAGTCTCCCGAAGCTCGCCACGGCGCTCGAACTGGTCCCGCCCGGCACGGACATCCAGGTTCGCTTCGACTCGCTCCGCCACATCGACCACGCCTGCCTGAATCTGCTCGAATCCTGGCAGAAGCTGCACGAGGCGGACGGCGGGCGCGTGCGGCTCGACCGGGACAAATTGCGCGCCCACTCGTATCACGCTCGCCAGACCCCGCGCCAACCCGACAGCCCGATCACCAAACTCCTGATGCTGTGATCGCCTCTCCCGGCGTTTTCCCGCTGGACGAGCCCGACACGCCGCATCTACCATGAGAGCTTCCGGAAAGAGGTGGTCGCATGACGCGCACCGTGATCGGGTGGTTCTTTGCGCTCGCGCTCGCCGCGGCGAGCTGCACCGGCAACAAGGCGGACGAGTTGTTCGAGACCGCGCAATTCGAAGAAAAGCAGAACAACCAGGCGCACGCCAAGGAACTGTACGAAGAGATCCTCCGCGACTACCCGAACAGCGACGCGGCGAAGAAGGCCAAGGACAGGCTGGCCGCACTGAGTCAAAGCCGGTAAGGATCAGCCGGACTTGGGAAACCACGGGAAGAAGGCGCTCGTGGTTCGCTGGTAGATGCGGTACTCCTCCCCGCGGCTGGCGACGGCCTGTTCCTCGGCCGGTGGAATGCCCGTCACCTTGAGCAGCGCCCAGCCCATCACGACCGGCCCCAGGAGCGTCACCCACCAGTTCGGCAGCCCAACGCCCATCACGACGTAGCTCCACCAGTGCAGCCATTCGAAGAAGTAGTTGGGGTGGCGCGAATACCGCCACAACCCTTCGCGGCAGACTCTGTCACGGTTCCAGGGCTTGGCGCGAAACTGCGCCAGTTGCCGATCCGCGACCGCTTCGCCGGTGACGGCGACGAGCCACACGAGCGCGCCGGCCAACTCCCACAGGCTGAAGGTCGGCCGCGGGTTCTGCATGAGGACCAGAAAGGGCAACGAAAACAGGGCGACCGCGGCGGCCTGGAGCTGAAAGTAGAGGAACAGCCGGACCTCTTGCCGTTCGCCCCACTCCTGCCGGAGCCGCCGATACCGTGCATCCTCCGCTTTGCCGAGCACGCGATCGACCAGGATGTAGAACCCGAGGCGAAAGGCATAGATCGATCCCATGATCGCGACGAGCCATCGACGATCCGTGTCTCCGTGGGCGGCCCACGCGTACCAGCAGACGACGAGGCCGAGCCCCAGACACCAGCCGGCGTCCGCGATCGAGGCGTTCCGCACGCGGAGTTGCAGAGCCCACAGCCCCGCCATGAGGACGGCCATCGCCAGATAACCCGTCACGACCAGGGCGAGAGGGTCGGACCCCGTCATCGCGTGCTCCTTTTCCCGGGGTTGCGCTTCACCGGGACCCATTGCTCCAGTAATGCAATGGGTGCCCCGCTTCACGCATCACGCTTCACGGGTTTTAGTAGTCCCAAAGATCGTCATCACGGCCCGCGCGGCCGGCCAGCCACTCGCCGAATCCCGGCAACCGAAACGACAGCAGCGCTTGGATCTTATCGCAGTTCAGGGACAAGTCCGGGGGACGGTATGGCCCGGCGTAGTCCCGAACCGATCCGGGCGCCATTTCAGCTTGCAGCTCCGGCCACTGCGCGGCCAGCAACCGTCCGATGTCCCATCGCGACAGCCGCTCGGCGCCGGCCAGATGGTACAGTCCCGGCTGCTGCTTCCGCACCAATTCCCAGACGGCCCGCGCCGTGACCCCGGCGGGAATCGGGCAACGAAATTCATCGGTGAACAGCGTGAGCCTCCGCCCGGCCTGCCACGTTCGCCGCATCTCTTCGACGAAACTGCGGTCTCCGGTCGGCGACCAGCCCGCGTTCAGCGACGTCCGCACGACCGTATGCTTCGGATTCGCCAGAACAACCCGTTCGGCCGCCAGTTTGGTTTCGGCGTACACATTCAGCGGATGAGGTTCGTCGGTTTCCCCGTACCGGCCCGTGCGGCCGTCGAAGACCTGGTCGCTGGAGAAGAAGAGAAAGGCGATGTCCGCGGACAGGTCGGCGAGCCGCGCCGTGACGTCGACGTTGAGCCTGTGCGCCAGCGCCGGCTCCCGCTCGCAGGCTTCCGTCCGGCTCAGCGCCGCGCAGTGAATGACGAGGCTCGGCTGGAGCGTCCGCCACCGGTCGCGGACCCGGGCCGTGTCGGTGAGATCGAGAGCGGAACGGGTCAGGCCGTAGACCCGCCATTCCGGCGCCCACCGCGCGGCGGCCTTGACGAGGTAGCTGCCAATGAGGCCGGCGGCGCCGGTGACGAGAACAAGGGAAGAACTGCCTTGGCTCACTGCACAGAGGGTTAGTCTGGTGGCTACACGCAACCGTCGATCACTGAAGCCAGTTGTAAGTCCGACCCGTAAATTCTGCTGCTCGTAAAGAACTTACTCGCTGAGAGATTCCAAGAAGGAGATCCATTCGTTGAAATGAGGACATTCTGTACGGATCTTGTCCAGGCCAATTCGTTCGGCAATCTGCGGCCCATGAAGCGCTTTTTGGTACTGTGGGTACACGCCAGAAATCCTCATATGTGCGGCAGTGCTTGAGCTATCGTTGATCTCTTCAGGAGTCCTATATTGGCTGCGAATGCCGCGAAACATCTGCTCAAGGCCTTGCCCACCGGGTAACCCCGCTGCCATGTCGCCTGGTGAAGCAAACAGAAGGTTCTCGAACTCATGCAGGGTAAGGTGGGGTCGGAACTTTTGATTGCTAATATCAGCACCGATTGCATTCTCGACGAACCGTACATGCTGATAGCAATCGCTGCCCTCAGGCTCGCTTCTCCCCGGGAAACTGTTTGGAAGTCCGTAGTAGTCGAGCATCGTTGTCACAAGCGCGGCACTTGCGTCTCCCAAGAGTCTGAACAAATCTTTCCGCACCTTGCTGTACTTTCCTTGTCCATTCCAACCGATCGGGTGAAGAAAGATACCTCGCTGTTCCAGATACGGAACCATCAACTGCTTGACGAACCGTTCCTCCGTTGGACCCTCCACGTACACGAAGACCTTCTTCACCCTTTATGGCCTGCCGCCCAACAGGTTCTTCTCCCAGAGGTCTCCGATCCTATAGTCTTCGAGCCAACCCTTGATTTCCTCAACGTCCAAACGCCTAAACGCGGACTGCCGTTCGACTCTCTCGACCACAACGATATCCTCGAGATCCAATTGATTCACTAACGGCACCGATTGCGTTGACACCACTACCTGAGTCCGTCGTGAAGCGCTTTTCAACAGAGATGCCAGCACGACGATAGCGTATGGATGAAGCCCAAGTTCCGGCTCATCGATGAGCACGGTCGAGGGCGGAGTCGGCTGCATCAGCAAAGTCACGAGACACATGAATCGCAACGTCCCATCGGAGAGATGGTATGCCATGAACGGGTAATCGGACCCTCTCTCCCTCCACTCGAGGCGAATCATATTCTCGTTCAGAGGATCAGGTCTGAGGACAAAGTCATCAAAGAACGGCGTCACCTGGCGGACGGTGTCACGAATCGCCTCATAGTGATCTCGCTGTCGGCTTTCTCTCAGGCGAAAAAGGAACGCGGCAAGGTTCCCGGCGTCTGGTCGGAGGAACAGGTTATCGTTGATTTCCCCGGACTTCTTCACGGGGGCTGTTTCGCTGGTATCGTGGAAGTGATAGACCTTCCAGCTTCTTAAAGCATCGCTGACGTAGCCTTGAACCGGTGAACCCGGAGGCCTTTCAGCTTCACTCAGTTTACTCTCACGATGCCCAGAACCGAGAGGTTCACGATGGCCAGAGGGAGCAGTTGTATGATCACCCCAAAAACGGCACAGTTCCTTTGCAAAAAACAGAGACCCGTCGGCAGTCGCGGCCCAAGAACAGGAGTAACCGTTCTGTCCAAAGTAAAGGTCGACATCAATCTGCTTCGTCGTCTTTTCACCGAAGTATAGAAAGGTCCCGGCTCCGCCGGCCTTCGCAACGGCATTCTGGAAATTGCCCATGACCATCTGGTTGAGCAGGTGGAACAACGCGATGAAATTGCTTTTCCCTGCTCCATTAGCTCCGATCAGCACGTTCAGCGAGCGTAATTCGAGATCGAGCTCTCTTATCGACTTGAAACCCTTCAGTACGATCCTTTTGAGCTTCATAGCGTCAAGATGGGGGCAAACTCTGGTATCTGTCCTCCGCTTTCGATGCTTTCCGTTCGCTGCTGATGTCGTAAGCCTCGCATAGAGTAAACCATCTAGAAGAACGGGTCTAGCCCCTGGTCAGTTTCCGATACCGGATCCGGTGCGGCCGTTCGGCTTCTTTGCCGAGCCGCTTCTTTCGGTCGGCTTCATATTCGCTGTAGTTGCCTTCGAACCAGACGACGCGGCTGTCGCCCTCGAACGCCAGGATGTGGGTGGCGATACGGTCCAAGAACCAGCGGTCGTGGCTGCTCACGACAGCGCAGCCGCCGAAGGATTCGAGGCCCTCCTCCAACGCGCGCAGGGTGTTCACGTCGAGATCGTTCGTCGGCTCGTCTAAGAGGAGAAGGTTCGCGCCTTCCTTGAGCATCCGCGCGAGATGCACCCGGTTCCGCTCCCCTCCCGAGAGGTCCTTCACCTTCTTCTGCTGGTCGGCGCCGCTGAAGTTGAATCGCGCGCAGTACGCCCGCGAGTTGACCTCGACCTTGCCGAGCTTGATCGTGTCGTTCCCGTCGGAGATGACCTCCCAGACGGTTTTGTTGCCGTCGAGCGTGCGGTCCTGGTCCACGTAGCCGAGCTTCACGGTCTCGCCGAGCCTGATCGTGCCCGCGTCCGGCTTCTCCTTGCCGACGATCAGCTTGAACAGGGTTGTCTTGCCGGCGCCGTTCGGTCCGATGACGCCGACGATGCCGCCGCGCGGCAGGCTGAAACTGAGGTTTTCGAACAGGACCTTGTCGGCGTAGGCCTTGCTGACGCCTCTCGCCTCCACCACCACGTCGCCGAGGCGCGGCCCCGGCGGAATGTAAATCTCCAGGTCCTCGGCCCTCCGTTCCTGCTGCTGGCTCACCAGCTCTTCATAGCGGTTGAGCCGCGCCTTGCCCTTGGCCTGGCGCGCCTTGGGCGACATCCGAATCCATTCCAGCTCGCGCTCCAAGGTCTTCCGCCGCTTGGATTCGGCCTTCTCTTCCTTCTCCAGCCGCGCCTGCTTCTGCTCGAGCCACGACGAGTAGTTGCCCTGAAAGGGAATCCCGTGGCCGCGATCGAGCTCCAGGATCCAGCCGGCCACGTTGTCGAGAAAGTACCGGTCGTGCGTGACGGCGATGACCGTGCCCTTGTACTGCTGCAAATGCTGCTCCAGCCACTGCACCGATTCGGCGTCGAGATGGTTCGTCGGTTCGTCGAGCAAGAGGATATCCGGTTCCTGGATCAACAGGCGGCAGAGCGCGACCCGGCGCTTCTCCCCGCCGGAGAGCGTGCCGACCTTCTGATCGGCCGGTGGACAGCGAAGCGCGTCCATCGCGACCTCCAGCTCGTTTTCCAGCTCCCAGCCGTTGGCCGCCTCGATCCGTTCCTGAAGCTGCGCCTGCCTGTCCAACAGTTTTTCCATTTCCTCGGGCGAGGCCTCGCCGATCCTGTTACTCACGTCTTCGTATTCTTTCAGCAGGGCGATCACGTCCTTGCGACCCTCTTCGACGACCTCCTTCACTGTCTTGGTCGGATCGAGCTGCGGTTCCTGTTCCAGCAGTCCGACCGTGTAGCCCTTGGACATCGTGATCTCGCCGAGATAGCCTTTCTCCGCGCCAGCGATAATGCGCAACAGCGTGCTCTTGCCCGACCCGTTCAAGCCCAGCACGCCGATCTTGGCGCCGTAATAGAAGCCCAGATAAATGTCCCGCAGCACCTGCTTTTTCGGCGGATAGACCTTGCCGACGCCGATCAAGGAAAAAATCACCTGCTTGTCGTTCGCGCTCATGGATTCCGAACCAATCCTTTCTTCCGCCGTACTCTCGGAGAGCGTCCGTTTGACTGTCCGACGACTCACAACTGAGCCGGCAGCGCGGTAGTCTAACACAGCATCGGTGTGGACGACAGGGCGCAAACGCGTCCCCTGTCTGTAGGTCACGTGATATGGTACACAGGAGCAAGGCCAGAACCATTTCCGTTTCATCAATCCGAGATATCCTCTTGAACGAGCACCTGCCTTCCGCATCGCCCTGGCGCGCCTTGAGCCATCGCAACTTCGCCCTCTTTGCGGCGGGCCATGGGTTTTCCCTGTGCGGCTCCTGGATGCACAGCCTGGCGCAAGCCTGGCTCGTCTATCGGCTGACGGAGTCGCCGCTTCTCCTGGGCGTGACGGAATTCCTCGCCCGGGCGCCGATCCTCTTCCTGTCGCTCGCGGCCGGCCTGGTGGCGGACCGAGTCCCTCGCTATCGGCTGATGGTCCTCACCCAAACCCTGTTGCTGCTCCAGGCGGCGACCCTGGCGGCGCTCACGCTCACCGGCCTCGTGACGGTCCCCTGGATTCTTGCGCTGGCGCTGCTGATGGGTTTGATCAGCGCGCTGGAAATTCCGACCCGGCAGACGTTCATGACCGATCTGGTCCCGTCGCCGGATATCCCGTCCGCCATCGGATTGAATTCCTCGATGTTCAACGCCGCCCGGATCGTGGGCCCTTCCATCGCGGGCGTGCTCGTCGCGACCGTGGGCGAAGGCCCCTGCTTCCTGATCAACGCCCTGAGCTACCTGGTGGTCCTCGGCTGCCTGAAGGCGATGCGGATCGCTCCGCTTCCGCCTCTCCCGCCGGGCGACGCTGCGAGCCAGCTCCGCGAAGGTCTGACCTATGCCCGCACAACTCCTCACGTCCGCGCGGTGCTGGCTGCGGTCGCCGTCGTGAGCGTCGCCGCCATGCCTTTCGCCACGCTCCTGCCCGTCTTCGCAGGTGAAGTGCTCCGGGTCGGCCCGGCCGGGCTCGGCTGGCTGATGGCCGCAACGGGCGTGGGCGCCTTGACCGGCGCGCTCAAGCTCGCGCGCCGGCCCTCGGTGACCGGCCTCGCCTCATCCATCTGCCGCGCGGTGACCCTGTTCGGCGGCAGCCTGCTTCTGTTCGCCGCCAGCCGGTCGCTGTGGCTCTCCCTCCCGGCCCTGGCCGCGATCGGCTTCGCGATGGTCGGCACTTTGGCCGCGAGCAACACGCTGCTGCAATCGCTCGCGCCGGACGGCATGCGCGGGCGGGTGGTCAGCCTCTACACCACCGCCTCGCTGGGGCTCACCGTCTTCGGCAGCCTGTTGGGCGGCATCTCCGGCGCGTGGATCGGCGCGCCGCTTACGGTCGCCCTCGGCGGGCTGGTCACGCTGGCCGCGGCCGCCGGGCTGCGCCGGGCGCTGCCCGGGCTCCGTCGTCACGCCGAGCTCGAGCGCCTTCCGGTTCCGTAATTCACGGCCGCGCCTCGATGATCAACACGGACGCATGACCACTTCGTTCCGCCGCGGGGTTGCCCAAGGCCGGGCCGTCGGCGACAATAGCAGAACGCCGAGAAGTGATGGTCCCGTGATGCGAGGCGAACATCGCGCAAGATGGAGGGGTCATGTTCAGACCGCAGGGACAGGCATTCCGAGTCTTTCTTCCGAGACCCATCGCCCGGCCTGTCGCGAGGCTTTTCCTCGCCGTCGCCTTGACCGCGTTATCGGGGACGGTACCCGATTCGACGTGGGCCGAGGATCGCGAACAACAAGACCTGGTGGATCGTGCGCGGATGACCCTGGAGGGCTTTCTGGCCGATTCCAACATGAGCTGGTTTCGGGATCATGTGAAGGAGGCCAAGGGTCTGTTCATCGTGCCCCAGTTTTTGAAGGCCGCCTTCTTCTTCGGCGGCGCAGGGGGAAGCGGCGTCTTGCTGGTTCGGGACGAGCAAACCGGCGGGTGGAGCGAACCGGCGTTCTACACGATGGGGGCCGGCAGTTTCGGCTTCCAGTTCGGCGCGCAGGCCGCCGAAGTGATTCTGCTCATCATGACCAAGAAGGGCGTCGAATCCATGCTGACCAGCACCTTCAAGCTCGGCGCCGATGCCTCCATCGCCGTCGGGCCGGTGGGTGCCGGCGTGGAAGGCGCGACCGCTCCCAACCTCAGCGCCGATCTGCTGTCCTTCGCGCGGGCCAAAGGCCTCTTCGCGGGCGTGTCGTTGGAAGGCGCCGTCATCGCCTTTCGGGACGAGTGGAACAGCTCCTACTACGGCAAGACCGTTCGGCCCGCCGATATCCTCATCCGCCGCGAGGTGAACCATCCCCACTCGGCGGGCCTGCGCGAAGCGGTGATGAAGGCCACGGCGGGGAAAGACAAATAGCTGTCAGTCGTCAGTTCTCAACTTCCGGAACTGACAGCCGAGAGCTGTAAACTGTTCACTGAAAACCCGCTCTGCGCCGTCGGCGCCTGTGAGTTCAAACGCCGCGATCTCGCTCATGTTCGATTCAGCACGCTTCTGATGAACGCGCCGAGCTGCGTCACGACCCTATCCGGAATTTCGTGACCCCCTCGAAAGCTGTGCCACTCCACCCGCAGCCCGGCCTGCGTCAATTCATCCCGCAGCCGCTCGGCCATCAGATGCGGCAGGATGTGATCGTGTGTGCCGTGGCTCTGGAAGACCGGCAGTCCTCGCCGTTTCGGCATCAACGGCGCCCACTCATCCTGAGCTAGTAACGTGCCCGAGAGCAACACCAGTCCGGCGAACGGATCATCCGTCCTCAACATCACGTCGCAGGCCAGCATGGCGCCCTGCGAGAATCCGCCGAGGACGGTCTTCCTGGGATCGACCCCGAAACGACGCTCTAACTCCTTGAGCATCGCCAGCACCCCCTGTCTCGCCGCGGGCAGGCCCTTGGGTACTTCCCGCGACAAATCACGGAAACGGCCCGCGGCGATGTCCTGGTTGACCCGGTTCCAGTCGATCATCCACCAGGCCCGGGAGTCGCCGAAACCGAGATTGAGGGAGAGCGGCCCTTGGGGAAAGACGAACCGGGTCCCGGCCGGGGCGCCAATGGCGTCCCCGAGCGAGACGAGATCATCCCCGGGCGCGCCGAACCCGTGCAGTAGGATGACCACCGGGCCATGCCCTTCGCCTTTCCCATCCGTCCCGCCGGTGATCCGGATCGTCACCCCGCCGAATTGCTCGATGCGCATGCGATCACGAAGAGCAGCTCACGATCAGATGCTTGCCCCAGTCAGGCGGAGCGGCGGCGTAGGGTTCCATGCCCGGCTGGTCGGTGTAGGGATCTCGGAGAAGGGTCAGGAGGCGGTCGATCTCCGAGAAATCCTTCTGTTGCGCCTTCTCAATGGCCTGCTGGGCCAGATAGTTCCGTAACACGTACCTCGGGTTGATCCGGCTCATGCGCCGCTGGCGTTCTTCATCCCGGCTGTCCTCCTCGCGCAGCCGCGCGGCGTACCGCTGGGCCCATGCGTCGAAGGCGTCGCGATCCAGAAAGAAGTCGCGCACCCGAGAGGGAAGAGCGAGGGGCCTGAAGTCGCCCAGCGCCCTGAAGACCATCGTATAGTCCGCGCGGCCTGCCTGCATCAGCGCGAGCAGATCGTGGATCAGGGTCTCGTCTTCCGATCTCGATTGTTCCAGGCCCAGCTTCGCCCGCATCGAGTCGAGATAGCAACGGTTCAGCGTCGTCTCATAGGTGTCGAGGGCGGCTTTCAGCTCTTCTTTCGGCGCCAACGGGAGCAAAGTCTGTGCGAGGCAGCTCAGGTTCCAGAGACCGATGTACGGCTGCCGGTCGAAGGCATAGCGGCCGTTATGATCGGAATGGTTGCAGATGAAGCCGGGATCATAGTCGTCCATGAACCCAAACGGCCCGTAATCGAGCGTCAGGCCCAGGATCGACATATTGTCGGTGTTCATCACTCCGTGGGCAAAGCCGACAGCCTGCCACTTGGCGATGAGCTGCGCCGTCCCCGTCACCACGTCGTGGAACCATCGGGCGTAGCGGTCGTCGGCCCTGCGCAGATGCGGGAAATGCTGCTCGATCACATACTCGGCGAGAAGCTTGAGTTGCTCGTGTTGCCGGCGGTAGTAAAACACCTCGAACGTGCCGAAGCGCACATGCGAGGGCGCCATCCGCAGCAGCATCGCGCCGGTCTCGACCTGTTCGCGATACACCTTGTCGTCGCTGCCCACGATACACAGCGCGCGCGTCGTGGAAATGCCCAGCCCGTGCATCGCCTCGCTGCACAAATACTCGCGGATGGCCGACCGCAGGACCTTGCGCCCGTCGCCGTCCCGTGAAAACGGCGTCTGCCCGGCGCCTTTCAAATGCAGATCCCACTTCTCCCCGCGTTCGTCGCGCACTTCCCCCAGCAGAATCGCCCGCCCGTCCCCGAGTTGCGGCACATAGACCCCGAACTGATGGCCGGCGTACAGCATCGCCAGCGGCTCCATGCCGGGCACCAGCAGGCTGCCGCCGAAGACGCCGGTGAACTCGGGCCGCCGCGCTTCCTCGGGATCGAGATCGGTCAGCGCCGCGGCGGCGGGATTGAAACTGACCAGATAGGGCGGATGGTCGAACGGGGTGGGATTCAACTTGGCGTAGAACGCCTCCGGCAGGCGGGCGTAGGTGTTGTCGAAGCGCAAGGTTTCCAGTGTTCGGGGCATGGCCTGAGACCAACGGACATTATCGCCCGGCTCGACGGTTGTCCGGCCGGACGTCCAACAGCGACACGAACCGGTCCTTGTCGAAATCGTACGCCCAAACGTCGCCGGTCGCGATGGAATAGACCCATCCGTGCAGCTCCAGGGCACCCCTCCGCAACCGGGCTGCGACGGTCGGGTGCGTCTGCAGATGCTCGACCTGGATGCGGACGTTTTCCTGGATGGTGGCCACCAGCAGGGCCTCGCCGTTGAGGTGGGCGTAGTTCTCTTTCACCACACGGCGGGTGGCCTCGGCCTGCGTCAGCCACGCTTTGACCGCCGGCAGATCGCCGACCTGGTCCGGATCGAGCAACGCCTTCACCACGCCGCAGTCCGTATGCCCGCAGACGATGATGTTGCGGACCTCCAGCACGCCGACCGCGTATTCGATCGTCGCGGTGGTGCTGCCGACGGTGGCGCCGTAGGACGGCACCAGGTTTCCGGCGTTCCGCAAGATAAACAGCTCGCCCGGCTCCGTTTGGGTGAGGAGACAGGGATCGATTCTCGAGTCCGAGCAGGTAATGAACAGCGCCCGGGGATGTTGCTGATGCGCGAGCCGGTCGAACAGCCCCTTCTTGGCCCGAAAGACTTCGGTCTGGAATTTCTTGAATCCCTCAATCAGCTTTTGCATGGCGCACCTTCAGCGGAAGCTGGATTCCAGATCGCGATCGAGCGTGAACACGAACACCCGCTCGCCCACCTGGGCGTCGATGTCCGTGAAGAGCGCGACCGTGCTGGCCCCGGTGATCTCGCTCACCTGGTCGAACAGCCTGTCCCGTCCCTGCGCGATCAGATTCTGTCGCAGCCGTTTCACCATGTCCACGCCGTCGGGCGTTTTGGCGAGTTGTCGCTCCGCCGGCGTCAGGACGCCTTTCAAGCGGACCACGACCATGTCCCGGACGATGAAGGCCCGCACGTCGTCCGGGCCTCGTCCCATGAACTCCTGCTCGAACTTGATGACCGCATTGCGAATGGCGGCCTCGACTTCGCCTTTGGTGCGCTTTTCGGGGTGATTCATCGATCCTCGCCGGCCGGAAAGGGCGGCTTGGATTATAAAGCGTTCCGTCCCGCGCATCGACAACTATTCCACTCGCGGCTCGGGTATGGGCCATGGGCCTTAAGACCTAGACATGGGACGAAATTTCTTTTGCCGCCGCCGCGAGTCTCAGCTATAAAGAGCAGCATCGCAAGACGCGATGGTGCCCCGCTCCCGATCTCCCCTCGGAACCGGTGGACCCATCCGAGACTGTGTGTCGGAATTCAGACGGCGGTAGGGCGGCCGGCTTCGTCGACGGTCGGTTGCAGTGCAAGCCAGCCGGATTCCCTCGCGGAGGGACCGGTTGGCTTTTGTTTTTTGGGCCCTTGTTTGTCCCGCGAACGAGGCGCCCGTCCCGCGAAAGGACACGACGCCGGGCATGTCGCTCTTGATCCTCGTCCCGCTGTTGCCGCTGTTGACGGTCTTCTTTGTCCTGATCGGGGAGCCCGCGACGCAGCATCACCGCGCAAAGCTGGGCGTGGCGCCCATGGCCGCGGCCTTTCTCGGCGCCATCGCGACGTTGGGTGCCGTCGTCTCGTATGGACCAGTCGACATTCGATTCTATGATCCCGCCTCCGCCGGGACTCTGGGCCTCCCGCTGGGTTTCCGCATCGACCGGCTCAGCGCGGTCATGATGGTGCTCATCGCCGGGGTGGGCGCGGTCATTTACCGCTACTCCGTCGGCTACCTGTATCAGGATCGCGGCTACCGCCGGTTTCTGGCGCTCATCGGCTTCACGACCTTCGCCCTCCTGTGCATGGTGTCGAGCGCCAATCTCCTCATGCTCTTTGTGTGCTGGCAACTGCTGAGCTACCTGCTCTATTTGCTCGCGCACAACCTCTCTCATGCCGCCACGCTCGAGGGCGCGTTCAAAACGTTCACGCTGCTGCGCGTCGGCGATGTCGCCTTTCTCGCCGGGATCGTGCTCGCGCACTCGCTCTACGGCACCCTGGAGTTCGACGAGCTCTTCGCGCGGGCCGCCGAGACGCCGGGCGCCTTGGTTCTTGCGTCCGGCGTCGAGGTCGGCGGCCCCACCGCGGTGACGCTGCTGCTGTTTGTCGGCGCGATGAGCAAGTCGGCGCAGTTTCCTCTTCATATCTGGCTTCCGCGCTCCCTGTACGCCCCGACGCCGGTCCATGCGTTGCTGCATGCCGGCATCATCAACGCCGGGGGCTTTCTGATGAACCGCCTCGCGCCCCTCTACGGGTTGAGCTCCACGGCCCTTCACGTCGCCTTCGTGGTCGGCTCGCTCACGGCGATCCTCGGCGCGGCGATGATGCTGGCGCAGAACGACATCAAGAAAACGCTCGGCTTCTCCACCATCGGCCAGATGGGCTACATGATCATGGAGTGCGGCCTGGGCGCGTTTTCGCTCGCGATCTTCCATCTCATCGCGCACGGGCTCTTCAAGGCGACCGTCTTCCTCAACTGCGGCAACGTGATTCACAAGGCCCGGCAGGAGCCGGTCTTGCCGCCCGTCGCCCGTCCGCCGGAGGAAGCCGAATTTTCCCGGCTCGCCTGGTCCACGGGATTCGTCACGACTCTGCTGATCCCGCTGGTGATCCTGCTGGTGACCCACGGCATCTTGCGCATCCCGATCCGCGACTCCCAGGGGACCGTGATTTTCCTGTTCTTCAGTTGGGTCACGTCGTCCCAGGCGATCCTGACGCTGACCCGCCTGCGGGCCGTCGCCTCATGGAAAGTGTCCGCGGCCATGCTGGCGACGCTGCTTGTCGTCGTGTTCACCTACCTGTTCGCCGCCGAATCCTTCACCACCTTCCTCTATCCCGATCCGGCGGAGACGGCCTCGTACTTCCGGGCCGCCGCGCTGCCCGGCTTCCTCTTCGACGGGCTCGTCGCGACCACGACCCTCCTGATCGTCCTCGGGTGGTTTTTCCTGTACGCGCGAACGCGCGGGCGGCCGGTGCGGATGCCGGCCTGGGCGGAACGGGGCCATTCATATCTGTACGTGCTGTTCATGAACCGCCTCTATCTTGATGAGCTCTACGCTAAGCTGGGCCGGGCCGTCATGCGCGCAGCCGACCGGCTCGACCGATGGTCTTGGGGGAGGATGTCATGACGGCTTGGGCGACTGCGCCTCTGCTGGTCGTCGCAACGCCCGTCCTGGGCGCGGCGCTGGGGCTGCTCCTGTGGGGCAACCCGCGGGTGCTCAAGGTCTGGGGGCTCCTGGTCGCCGCGGCGAGTCTCCTCACGGTGTGCTGGAGCTTCGGGTCGCTCTCCGCCGCGGCCGAAGGGCTGCCGTTTCTCTTGCTTCCGCCTCTGGGCGCCTTCGTGTCGCTGCTGGGACAACCGGCGCATGGGAGCAACCGAACGGCCTGGTTGCTGACCCTGCTCTTGCTCGGAATAGGGCTGGGCGCGCTCGCGGGGGAAGGTCCTCTAGGGCAGATCCTTCTGCTGCTCGTTCTCGCGCTCGTTGCGCTGCTCCTGTCCGTCCAAAGGGCCCTTCCCGAGCCCGCTGCCTGGTGGGGGATCGGGACCCTCGGCCTCGGCGTCCTGAGCCTCGCGACCGCCCTCCTCGCGGCTCCTCCCGTCTCCTCCCTCGCCTTCGTCGTGGGCTGCGCGATCGCGCTGCCGCTCGTGCCGTTTCACCACGGCTACCTTGCCGCCGTCACGGGACTGCCGGGCAACCTGCCCGCCTTTCTCGCCCTGCTCCTGCCGGTGCTCGGGTTCCACGGGCTGCGTGGGGCGATTCCCCACTGGCCGGACGCGCTGGCGCAGGCGGCGGCGGGGCTGGCTCTCGCGGGAACCCTCTACGGGTCGCTGAAAGCGCTGGCTCAATCGCGTCCGGCCGCGCTCATCGCTTACGGCGATCTGGCGTTCCTCTCCATTCTGTGGTGGTACCTGGCCGAGACCCGCACGGCCCCGCCCCAGACGGCCGTCTACCTGAGCGCGGTCGGGCTGGCCGGCGGCGGATTGCTGCTCGCGTGGTACGCCCTGCGCGCCCGTTACGGCGACGTTGATCTTCGGGCGTTGAGCGGCCTCGCGCGCCCGATGCCTCGCTTCGCCGTGGCGCTCTCGCTCCTCGTGCTCGCCGCGCTGGGTCTGCCGCCCTTCGGCGTGTTCTCAGGCTTGGTCGGCATGCTGCTCGCGCCGTCCCATACCGCGACCAGCGGCCTGATCGTCGTCGTGATCGCCTGGCTCTGCGCATCCTGGTATTTCTTCGATCTTGCGCACCGCCTCCTGTTCGGCCAGGAACGAACGACCCTGCGCCATCAGGATCTGCGGGGTCCCGAGTCGGCTTCGCTCGCCCTCGTGATCGCCCTCCTGCTGATGCTCGGCGTGATGCCGTCCCGGCTGTTCGAATCCGGCCCTGCTCCGCCACAGCGAACGGTCACCCTGGAGTTTCCCGCATGGACCAGGTAGCGCGCGGCATCGACACGGAAACCCGCCGCATGGAATTGCGCGGCATCGTCCGCGTGGCCGGCGAAGTGATCGCGCACTATTGGCCGATGCGCACGTTCGTGCACCATAATCCGCTGCACAGCCTCGAATATCTGCCGTTCGACGAAGCGGTCGCGCGGGGCGCGCGGTTCCTCGGAGGGAGGGGCTATCTCACGGGCGACCTGTATCGGCGCTATCTCCGATCCGGCCGGATTCGCCTCCATCATCTCGAGGAGGCGTTACGCCCGTTGGCCCGCGAGCAGCACGTGATCGTCGGCCCGTGCCGCATCGCACATCGCGAGGTCCTACGGGCCTGCCTGACCCATGGGTTGTGCGCACTGCCGGACGAACCGCTCGACGCCCTGGTGGACGGCGGACCGAACGAGGACCTGGTCCGCGCCTTGGCCGACCATCTGGCTCCCGCGGTGTCGGTCCCGCCGGTGTACGACCAGATGGCCGCGGCGGTGAAAGAGGACCTCTCGTCCTTAGGACGCGCCCTGACCCTGTCGAGTTGGTGCGACCGCACCTGCGGCACGTCCATCGTCGCCCAGGTCAACAGTGAAATGGTGAAGTGGTGCGAAGCCTTCTTGGACGAAGGCCACGCCGCCTGGTCGATGCCGGGGCGGGAACGGGGGTTCTATGTCGCGTGGAAATCCCTTGCGGCGCGGGAGTGGTCGCCCTGCGGCATTGCGGACAGTCGGCGGAAAATCGAGGCGCTGCCCGAACACCCCGAGGACGCCGTGTTGGAGAGCCTGGACATCCTCGCCGTTCCCCACGAGCTTCGGCAAGACTACCTCTCGCTCCAACTCACGGCGCTCCCCGGCTGGCCCAGCTTCATCAAGTGGCGCGAGGAAAGGCCCGACTATGCCTGGCAGCAGGCGTGCCCGATCAGTCTCGTGAAATTCCTGGCCGTCCGCCTCTGGTATGTGCGCGAACTGGTCCGGAAAGTCTGTCGCGATGAGCTCGGCATCGAGGGGACCTTCACCGCGGTGACGCGCTACATGGAGCAGCACCCCGAAGCGTACTTCTTGCGCAAGGAACGGGCCGCCGGACGCTTGCCGGCCCCCTATGTCGACCTGGTCGATCGGCTGGCCCGCCGGGGCGACGACGGGTGGAAAGAGGCAGCCGACCGCGTTCAGACGGAGATGGGCCCGCGCCGGGATCGGGCCTTCCGGTTGGCGACGGCCCGGCGCCTGCTGGCGCTGGCTCAGGCGTTGGACATCGTGCCGACGGTCCTGCTGGAGGGCACTCCGGATCATCTGGCCATGCTGGCGCGCTGGATGGACGAGTTCCCCGAATCGGCCCACGGTTCCCTCTGGCTCAAGGCATTCGAAGCCGGGTACCACGACCAGGCGTTCGGCCAACTTATGCGGACGGCCTCCCTTTCGCGCACGAGCGAGCGGGAGGGGTCCGTTCCGGTCAGACCCCAATCTCAATCGGTCTTTTGCATCGATGTGCGATCCGAGCCGTTCCGGCGTCATCTGGAATCGACCGGCGCGAACGAGACCTATGGCTTTGCCGGGTTCTTCGCCGTTTTCATTCGGTTCCGGGCATGGGGGAAGGACCATGAGACCGAACAGTTTCCTGTGATCATGCGGGCCAAGAACGAAGTGCGCGAGTTTCCCCGCAGTTACCTCGATCACATGGTGCCCAAGCATGAATCGAGAGCCAAACTGGTCCATGCGGGACACACCCTGTTGCACGATCTCAAAGAGAACGTAGTGACTCCCTATGTCATGGTGGAATCGCTGGGCTGGTTCTACGGTCTCCCCTTGTTCGGCAAGACCTTCTTCTCCGCGTGGTATCGCCGCTGGACCGCCTGGCTGCGCCGGATTTTCGTGCCGCCCATCGCCACCACCGTGACCGTCGATAAACTGACCCCGGCGGACACCGAAGAGATGGTCGTCGCGGAACAGCGGGCGATCGTCTGGAAGGCCTTGCGCAATGAGCTCGGCCTGCACGGCTCGCGGGTCTCGCCCGAACTGGTGGAAGCCCTGCGCCGGCGGGCGTTGAACGGCGACGGAGCGCTCGACGCCCAGGTGCCGGATCTCGTTCGGCGCACCGGGCTGCCGCCGGACGCGCTGGCGAACTTCGTGGAGACCCTGCGCCGACGATACGACGTCAATCATCGGGCGGCCTCGCGCCAACGGGAACGGATCACGCGAACCGGCTTCACGCTGGAAGAGCAGGTGTTCACGGTCGAGACCGCGCTCCGGATGATGGGCCTGACCCGCAACTTCGCGCGGCTCGTCTTGTTCTGCGCGCATGGGAGCACCTCGGACAACAACCCGTTCGAGTCGGCGCTGGATTGCGGCGCCTGCGGCGGCAACGAAGGCAAGCCCAACGCCCGGGTGCTCGCCGGAATGGCCAACAAACCGCAGGTCAGGGCGCGGCTCGCCAAGAACGGGATCGACATACCTTCCGACACCTACTTTCTCGCCGGTCAGATCGACACGACGACGGACGAGGTGCAACTGTTCGACCTCGAAGACGTCCCGCTGACCCACCGGAAGGACGTGGCCCGCTTGCTGGATGATTTGCGGGAAGCCGCTCGGCTGACCAGCCAGGAGCGGTGCACCCGCTTCCCGGATCTGGCGCGGACGCCGTCCATTCCGCAGGCGGTCGCGCATGTGCGCGACCGAGCCGCCGACTGGAGCCAGACCCGGCCGGAATGGGGGCTGTCCGGCAACGCGGCCTTCATCATCGGGCCGCGCGAACTGACGAAGGGCCTCGACCTCGGCGGACGCGTGTTCCTGCATTCGTACGACTACCGCGAAGACCCGACCAGCCGCCTTCTGGAAGTCTTGCTGACGGCGCCGCAAGTCGTGGCGCAATGGATCAATATGGAACATTATTTCTCCACCGTGGATAACGAGGTCTACGGCAGCGGCAGCAAGGTGTATCATAACGTCGTGGGACGAGTCGGGATCATGTCCGGACCCTGGAGCGATCTGCGGCTCGGCCTGGCCTGGCAGACGGTGATGAACGGCGAGGTTCCCTATCACGAGCCCGTGCGGCTGCTGACCGTGGTCGAGGCTCCCCGCGCCAACATCGAGAAGCTGATCGCGCGGCACGAACTGTTGCGGCACCTGTATCATCACGAGTGGGTGCACCTCGCCGCGCTGGATCCATCGGATGGAGCCTTGTATCGCTATGGGCCGACGGGCGAGTGGAGCCGGGGCACCCGTTGCGATTTCCTTGCAACGGGTCGCTGACGGCGCGCACCGGTCCCGGTGCCCCCGCACTGGATTGGAGAGGAAAGGAGCCGACCGCATGAGCGCCCTCACGCTGCATCCCATGAAGGAGATCCGTGTCATCGTCGCCGGAGAACACCGGGCGTTCGTCACCGACTTGTTGGACAGGGTGAACGCGACCGGGTACACGATCATCGGCAATGTGTCGGGGAAAGGCCATCATGGGTTCCGCGAAGCGCATTTCATGTTCAGCGAGCAGGAAAGCCTGGTGATGATCATGACCGTCGTCCCGGAAGAAAAGGTCGAGCCGATTCTGGCCGGACTGCGACCCTTGTTCGAACGACACTCCGGCGTGATGTTCGTCGCGGACGTTGCCGTCAGCCGGCGGGAATATTTCGGGAAAAAGGACAGCGGGGGCTAACCCCGGATTCGATCGGCTTGGGTCGGGCGAGAAGCGCGCGTTGAGTCGCGCGGTCATCTACCCGGCCTTGTCTTTCACCGATGGGTTTGTCTAGAATGAGCGCCTTGGCCGGCCGGTGGAATGGAGGCTTCGCGTGAAGGGCTTACGATTTGAGCGAATCGGCAGAGACCGGTACTACAACGTCATTTTTCACGTGGGTTCGACCTACGTGCCGGTGAGCGAGGAGACGATCGAGGAGTTGAAGGCGCAAAGCCTGCTGCCGGCCGAGCGGTTTCTCGACTTGCTGCTCGACAAGGTCGGCTATTCTTCCTACCTCAAAGATCAGATCCGCGCGGAGCTGAAAAGCGCCGGCGACCCCGTCACCCAAATCACGGTGCTTCAGGGCGCGATCCGAGACCTGTAGAAGAAATGAGGAATGTGGAATTTTTTGAAGAGCGTCTCTCCCCGCGTTCCTCAGCCGGCATTCCTCATTCCTAAATTCATCATTCCTCATTCCACATTCCTCATGAGGTATAGTCAGAAAGTGTGGAAATAGGAAAAAGGCGGTGGCAACCTTTCGGGTGACCAAACCCAGCCGGAGGCATTCCGGCCATGAAAGGAGGCACCGCCGTGAAGGAGCAGAGCACAGCACCGG